>NZ_JBWKYN010000001.1:0-98144 GCF_059423785.1 Arcicella sp. GW458-12-2-14-TSB2
CTATTATATATAAGAAAAGAATTTTTAATTCTTTCGTGAGGTATTTCTTCCTAAGAAGGATAATTATCAAAGGAAGAAATACAACCGAAGAAGACACATAAGTACTTAACCCTATCTTCATTTTAATGATTATTCAAAAGTAACTTTACAATCAGGAGGACAAGGAGGGCCATCTATGATACATGAGTTAGATACTATTTCACTCTCCTTGTTTACTCCACTAATTACTAAACTATGAACATTATTTTCATCATACGCATGTTCAATCTTTAGCCCTACAATGTCTGGATTCTCTTCAATTAACTTTTGTAGCACGGACACACTTAGGTGGTGTGCATGAACATCGTTTTTCTCTTGATAATTGGCAATTTGTTGTTTAATGTTTTCAGATTCTGGGTTGGTTAGTTTTCCCGCCATTTTTATAAATTATTTAAATAGTTAATCGTGGTGTAGCATAAGTTTCAAATGTACAAACTTACTCCTTCCACTACTATAAATATACGAAAAAAGGGGTAAAAATACAACAAAATAGGGTATAAATACGCTACGTTTCCTCAAATATTTATCATCTTTTTGATGTATTTTCCAACGATGTCAAACTCTAAATTTACCACATCCCCGACCTGTAAAGTATGGAAAATAGTATGCTCGTAAGTGTAAGGAATAATGGCTACTCTGAAGGTATTTATGCCTGAATTAAACACCGTTAGGCTAGTTCCATTGATACAAATAGAGCCTTTTTCTACCGTTACATTTTGACCATCATTACTATACTCAAAATCGTATAACCAAGAACCATTTTGTTCGATGATGTTGGTCACTATTCCTGTTTGATCTACGTGTCCTTGAACAATATGCCCATCAAAACGACCGTTCGCTGGCATGCATCTTTCAAGGTTCACTTTAGAGCCTACCTGTAAAGTTCCTAAATTGGTTTTCTTCAAGGTTTCGTCGATAGCTGTGACGGAATATTGCTCTTCTTCAATCGCTATTACTGTTAAGCACACGCCATTGTGTGAAAGACTTTGATCTATTTTTAATTCGTTTGTAAATGGACAAGTAAGGGTAAATGTAATGTTTGTTCCTTGGCTACTGAGTTCTTTTACTTCGCCAATGGCTTCGATAATTCCTGTGAACATTTTTGTATTGATAAATTGTGGAAAAGTTTTATTTTGGCTTTCGGATATCGGCTTTCTGTCTTCAGATGATGATTCTTTTTTGACACCTAGCTCAGCCACTAATATTTTATATTTACAACAAGTAATAATAATATGTATTAAATAACTAAAAATCGATGACCGAAAGCTGATAGCCGATAACTTCTATCGATTTCGCAAGTTAATTTACTAAATTTGCTTCTCTATCAAGAACAGGTATGTTCCTATTAAAATTCCTCAGAAAATGTTCAAAAATAAATTCTTCCTTGTTTTTACCAGTGTAATTCTAGTAGCTATCATTATTTATTCGTTTGTAGATTCACAAGAAAAACCTGCTGAACTTCCGAAAAGTGACGATAATTATGCAAAAACTATTCAGCAAATAAGACTTGAAAAAGACCAAGCTTTTAAAGAGGAAAAAGAGTCGCCTATTGAAAACAAAGCTCAATTTAAGGGATTACATTATTTTGAGGTAAATCCTGCTTATAAAGTGGTGGCAACAATGGATATGCTAACGAGCGGACAAAATATAAAAATCAACATGACGGGGGGCGAAACAGAAGAATATGAAGCCTTTGCCAATGTTAAATTTGAGATAGACGGGAAGAAATGTGCCTTGAAGCTATTTAAAACGCCAGAGGGAAACTTGTTTTTACCTTTTCGTGATTTGACTACCAATAAAGAAACTTATGGGGCTGGCAGATATATTGATTTGAAGATGGAAGATATTAAAGACAAAACGATTGAAATTGATTTCAACCTTTGTTATCAGCCTTATTGTGCTTATAATCCTACTTATACTTGCCCTGTGCCACCAGCAGAGAATTTTTTAAATGTGGTATTGAAGGCTGGGGAGAAGATGTAAATTCATATTAGTCGGTGAGTTAAGTCCTACTGATTACCCATATATCCATAAGTACTTGATAATCCTATTCTTATCCCTAGCGAGGGACTTAAGTCCCTCGCTAGGGATAAGAAATTCACGTAGCCAGGGTATGACAAGAGGCGACCAAAGCTCGGTTTGAAGGACGATTTAAACCTATTCAAACCAATTTTCTCAATAATCACCTCTTCATTTCAACTTTGTAAAAGATGTGGGTAATTGATAGGACTTAAGTCACCGACTAAAAAGAAGAAGGTTTTCACACAGTTAACTACCTACCTAAATTTATATCATCCTAAAACTTACCATTTCCATTCTTCCAATTTTCTTTGGTTGGAATAGCTTCGATAGTGTCCCAGTGTTCAGCGATTTTACCATTTTCTACCCTAAACAAATCATAGAATGAACTGTGTACTCCTGCCATTTGTCCCTCGCTTACTACTAATACAAAATTTCCTTCCCCTAATACTTTATGTATTTTATCATATTTAAAACCTATTTTGTTTTCAGCAAAATATTTCAGTGCATGCTGTAGCCCTTCTAGCTTATCCCCAATATGTGGATTGTGCTGAACGTAAGCTGTAGGATGAATATAATTTGGGATAATAGACACATCGCCATTTACCAAGAAATCATTTACAAACTTAGTAACCAATGCTTTGTTCTCAGCAGTTTTATTAATATCCTTGATAGCCGTTGCTCCATCAATCATGGTATGCCCATTCGCAGTTTTTGTAACTGTTTCCTGCAAATTATCCCAGTGTTCAACAATTTTCCCGTCTTCAAATCTGAAAATATCAAAACCTATTTTGGGTCCAAAGAAGTTATATTCTGTATGGGCAAATACAAAGTCACCATCCTGAAAAACTCTAACAGTATTTACTTTTGCCGAGTTTTTAGGCAATGCCGAAAGCAACGCACCAAAACCTGCTAGTCCGTCGGCAACACCGAGGTTATGCTGAATGTATTTGTTAGGATTGATGTATCCAACTGGTTCAGTAGCACCTGTTTCAATGGATTTGAGTAATGCTACTACTTTCTTTTTGTTGTCTGGAGTTTCCATCTTTTTGTTGTTATCTGTGTTAAAAACTACGTTGTTGGTTGGGGTAAAAGCAGATAAGCCTAATCCTAGTATTACTGCTGTACTTAATATCGTTTTTTTCATTTTTGCTTAATGTTTAATTACGATACAAAGTTGCGGTAATCAGGAAAAACAAGAAAGGTAGGAATGTTCCTTTGAATGATACTTTTAGTCCAAATTGATTTTCTCTCTAAATTCAACGGGCGTAGAAAAAGCATGCTTTTTGAAGTACTTGATAAAGTTGGTAGGCTCTTCAAAGCCTAAATTAAAGCCAATTTCTTTTACATTTTGGCTAGTATGTGCTAAAAGACGCTTCGCTTCTAGCATAACTCTATCATCAATGAGCTCCTTTGGGGTCTTGGCCAATACCTTAGTAGTTGCTTGATTCAAACGTTTTTCAGTGATAGAAATCTGCCTAGCATAATAGCTTACTTGCTTTTGCTTGCGATAATGTTCCTCTAAATAGTCTTTAAATAGCATTACATATTCAAGGTCTGCTCCTTTTTTAATTTCAACAAAATTTTGCTTTCGTCTTACTCGTTCACCTAGCAAAAGGAAATTATGAAGTAAGTTTTGCAGAACATCTGCCTGATAATTATCCTTGTTGTTTTGTAATTCCTCCGCCATCAAACCCAATAAATCTGCAAATAGCTTTACTTGTCCAGATACATGAACTTGTGATACCGAAAACAAATCGTTGAACAAAATACTGTTTTTTAGAAACTTAGTATCGGCATCTGTTTTACAGAAAAAACTATCAGTAAACAGAATAGCTTTTGCTTCAAATGGAGTTTTATTGTCAAATCGTTGAACAGTATCTTTATTCAGAAATAGTAAAGTATCAGGCACAATTTTTACAGGTTTGAAATCGACAATATGGGTGGGGCTACCTTCTTGAAACCAAATAATATTATAAAAGCCTATTCTATGTGTAGTAGCAAGTGTTTCTGGTATTTCCTTACAAAGTTCGGCTATATCAACAATTTCAAATTCCTGTGGAAGGCCGTCTTTAAAACTATATTTTTTGATTTCTGGAGTCATGATTGACTGTTTGATGATTTGGAAAGCAAAACTACCTTTTTCTATTGATGTAGTTTTCAGAAATTTATTAGTCAAGCCAGTCGAACAGATATTTATCCTCAAATTCAACTTCAAATTTTTTCAAAAAATTGTAATACTCTTCTTTAAATGTTTGTTTTTTATGGTGCGCATCTTGATTGAGAATGTAATCATGTACCGCAGAAACGTGTGAATGAGAATATGTAAATGCTCCATATCCTTCTTGCCATGAGAATTTGCCTCTTACTAATCTACGTTCATTAATATAGTTGGAGGAATTGTTTTTTATATCACGAACCAAGTCAGAGATTGCCATTGAAGGTTTTAAGCCAACAAAAATATGGATATGATCGGGCATGCCATTGACGATGATTGGCTTTTGATTTTTGCCTTTGATGATTCCAGCAATATATTTATACAAATCATTTTTCCAAGTTTTATCAATCAAATTCTCTCTACCCTTTACTGCAAAAACAATTTGAATATACATTTGTGAGAACGTGCCAGCCATATTTTTATTTAGGCTTGAATCATGTTTGATTAGATTGAATTTAATAAATTATTAAATATAGTAAAATCCCGAAGGGATGACAGGATTATAGAAAAAATTAAAAAAATATATATTAAACCCCGAAGGGGTGACATATATATGTCGATGCGAATCCTGTCACCCCTTCGGGGTTTGAATGTAGACATTTCTTCATTGTTTCTATAATCCTAACACCCCTTCGGGGTTTGGATGTTGATATCTCTTTCTTTTTCTATAATCTTGTCATCTCTTCGGGATTGGGACGTCTTTTTTTTAAATATCTCTTAAACCTCTTTATAATTCTACAAAAAAATCCCCACTTAAAAAGCAGGGATATGAGTTTGTTTTGATGTATGTGTAATTTGATATTATTGAAAAACTTGTTGCTTTTCTGAATCGACAGTCAATAATGTTGGATCTGTCAAACGAGTAGCTAGGGTTAATGTTTTTATTAGTTCATAATGATAGAAGAATTTCATCGTATGAATTTTAGATTCATAAAATGCCAATTCACTCCCTTCGTGATTTTGCGTAATTAATGCCTTTTTAGCTACGATACCTTGTTTGAGCCATACCCATGCTACGCTGACGATGCCAAAGAACTCCATGTAAAGGTTTGCATCAGCCAAGAATACTTCGTTATCTCCTTTGGCAGCGTTGCTTAATAGATACATCGTTACTTTTTGTAAACGCCCTAATTCTTTTTCTAGCTTTTCGGCATAGGGTTTTAGGTCATCATAAGTATTTGCTTGCTGAATAGTTTGCGTTATTTCATTAAAAAGCAACTGCGGGGCTTTGCCATTGTTCATCGTAATACCTCTACCCAAAAGATTCAAGGAATGAATCCCCGTAGTTCCTTCGTAGATAGACATAATCCTCACATCACGCGCCATTTGTTCTAAAGGAAAATCTTCGGTGTAGCCATAACCTCCAAATACTTGTAACCCTTCATTTACTGCTTTGATGCCCATTTCGGCGGGATAGGTTTTCGCTACGGTAGTCATCAAATCGAGCATTAACTGATAAGGTTTGGCCTCTTCCGAGGTTTTCCCCAAGGCATGAATCATATCTTGCCAATGGTAACATTCTAATAGCAGTCCCAAAGAGCCTTCAACAACGGCTTTTTGAAACAATAGCATACGTTTTACGTCTGGATGGTTAATGATGTACGTCTGTTCTTCTTCTAAATTTTTATTATTCAATTTTCGTCCTTGTGGTCGTTCTTTGGCATATTCTAATGAAGCATAATAGGCAGCAGAAGCGATGTAAGTCCCTCCCATACCTACGCCCAAACGGGCTTCGTTCATCAACTGAAACATATAGTTCAGCCCTTTGTTAGCATCCCCTACTAAATATCCTATGGTATTGTCTTTATCCCCAAAGGTTAAGTGCATAGCGGGCGTAGCTTTTTGCCCCATTTTATGATAGATTCCTGTAGAAATCACATCGTTATCAACTGTGAAGCTACCGTTTTCCTCTCTGAATTTTGGCACTACAAACAATGAAATGCCTTTTGTGCCAAGGGGTGCACCTTCTATTCGAGCAAGTACAAGGTGAATAATGTTATCGGCAATATCATGGTCGCCAGCAGAGATAAATACTTTTTGTCCTTTGATTTTAAAAGTACCATCGCTTTGTGGTTTGGCAGTAGTAATCACATCTGATAATGAGCTACCAGCCTGAGGTTCTGTCAAGCACATAGAGCCTGTCCATTCCCCTGTAATCATTCTTGAAGCAAACTTTTCTTTTAATTCAGCCGACCCAAAAGTAAAAATCAAATTAGCCGAACCTGCCGTCAGTCCTGTAAACATGACGAAAGCGTTGTTGGCGGCACCCCGAATCATTTCGGTTGCGGCTTCAACCATGGTAGGCAATTGTTGTCCACCATTTTCATAAGAGAAAGTCGCTCCTATCATGCCAGCATCGCCCATGGCTTTTACATAGTCTTTTACGGCAGGATGTACTTTTACTTGTCCATTTACTAATTGAGGCTGATTTCTATCGGCATCACTGTAGGCATTTCGCAGGATTTTCTCAGCAATTTCTTCAGAAGTATCCAAAACCATATCGAACATATCGGGGGTATAGTCTTGAAAGAAAGGATATTTAGTAAGTTCTGCTATTTGCAGTACTTCTTTTAACATAAAATCAAGGTTCCGACGAGAATATTGCTGAGTCATGGCTAATGGTTTGGCTTGTTATTATGCTTGCATACAATAAAATGTAAAAATAATAATATTAAAATTATTATGCAAGCATACTGTTTTAATTTAAGACATAAAAAAAGTTGCCTGTCTTACGAGGCAACTCTAAAAAGTTAAACGGATTTATCGGTTTAAATTTCTTATTGCTGAGCAATCATTGATGATTACTTGGTGGGTTTGCTATAATAAAATGGAGTTATTCTATAAATATACTTATCGAGTCGATGAAGTAATATCACTTAAATATAAGTTTTTTTATTTTTATAACCAAATGGAATTCAATGATTTAATTGTGATAGTCGTTCTTTAGAAATATTATTCTTTTAGCGTTAATACTCCTCTTCTGTATTCCTCAAAACAAGTAATATTAACTCACCCTTTGGTGTATAAATAAGCCCACCAAATCAAAAAGAACTGTAAGGGAAGACGAAGCCAAAGAAGCCATTCAGCGATTTTTGAAAATTTCCCCGAAGTCAGCATATACACATTGGCAGGGAAAATAGCGATTAACAGTAATATAATACCCCAAGCTGCCCAAGGACGAGTAACTGGAGAAAGTAATCCTAAACCCAACACAATTTCGGCAATACCACTCATCATCACCATCAATCCATGTGCAGGAATGTATGGTGGCATAATGGCTAAATACATTTTGGGTTTGATAAAATGATTGATGCCTGCAAGGGTATAAAGAACGGACATCACATAAAGGCCTATTTGCTGTATCATCTGGTTTTTGTTTTAGTAATAATACTCATTATTCCGACAAGGTTTGTGATATCTTAGAAACAATATTTTCAAACAAGATGTTATTTCGGGATAGTATGGTAATTTTGTAAAATTATTAAGATAGAATCAATCCGACGGACAAGGTTGTCCGCATAGCAACATAATGAGCGTAGTTCCTTACAAAGAGCAAAGTGCAAGCAAAAAAGAGCAGGTAGCTCAGATGTTTGATAATGTTTCACCCAAATATGATTTCTTAAATCATTTGTTGAGCGGTGGTATTGATATTTTATGGCGTAAAAAAGCCATCAAATTATTGAAAAAATCAGCCCCTAAAACTATTTTGGATATTGCCACAGGGACGGGCGATTTTGCCATTGAAGCATTGGCATTAAAACCTGAAAAAATTGTGGGTGTAGATATTTCAGAAGGGATGCTAAGTGTAGGGCGTGAAAAAATCAAGAAACTTGGCGTCGATAATATCATAGCGTTACAAAAAGGTGATTCTGAAAGATTAAACTTCGAGGACAATACTTTTGATGCCGTTATCGTTAGTTTTGGTGTGCGTAATTTCGAGAATCTTGAAAAAGGTCTTACAGATATGTGTCGTGTTATGAAAAAAGATGGCACTTGTATTGTCCTTGAATTTTCGAAGCCATCTGCTTTTCCATTTAAACAGCTATATAATTTTTACTTTAAATATATCTTGCCCGTAGTTGGTAAAATCATTTCAAAAGATACCTCTGCTTATACATATCTGCATGATTCAGTACAAGCATTTCCAGATGGAAACGATTTTATTCAAGTATTCCAACGTGCAGGTTTTAACAGAACCCAATGCTTACCACTCACTTTCGGAATAAGTACTATTTATATCGGCAGAAAGTAATACTTTTTGTAGTAATTGCCTGTGTAGCTACGTTGAACACTATCAACAAAGCACAGGCACAACGTTATGACTACAAACGTATTTATGATGAATTTTACGATGATAAAGCCGTACACTTTGGCTTTTTATTTGGTTTTGGTTCATCCCGATTCAATATATCGCATAGCGCAAATTTTAAGGCCCCAGGTGATAGTGCTATAACGATTGTTTCGCCTGGCAATTTTTCTTTTCAAGTGGGTGGATTAGTGAACCTTAAATTGAATGACCGATTTGATTTAAAATCGGGGATTAATATTGCGTTGTATGGTCGTCAGTTGAATTATCGTTTTACCAATTCTCCTGATTTTCCACCTGAATTACGAGAATCAACTTGGCTGGAAGTGCCAATTTTATTGAAATATAAATCGATGCGGAGGGGGAACTCTAGGATGTATGTAGATGCTGGGGTAAAAATTGGGATGGAGACCAACGTCAGGAAAAACGCTAATTCAACCAGAAAACTGGATACAAGAACAGCAGACCTTTCGCTAGAATATGGTATTGGCTTCGAACAGTTTTTTAAGTACTTTAAATTTACACCTGAACTCAGGTTCTCACATGGATTAACCAATCTGTTTATTCCACCAAGTGTGAATAACTATGCAAGAGACATCCAAGGATTGAATGCACATAGTGTTACTTTGTATTTGATGTTTGAGTAATGTTTAGTTGTGAGTTAGTGAATTGTGAATGAGTGATTTTTAAAAAATATCAATCACACATAAATCAAAGAACCCGAAAATTGTCATTATACAATTTTCGGGTTCTTTGATTTTATTGCAATTCACTAATTCACAACTCACTCATTCACAATTAAAATCTAATCGCCATCATCTTTTCATTATTTCTTGACACTAAAAATAGCCTTTCTTTGCCTACCTTAATACTTCTGATGCGTTTTACTTGTCCTTTTATTTGGATGCCGTTCAGTTGTTCAGCCTCAAATTTACAATTGCCTTTGTTAATCAAAACCGTTCCATAATCGGCATCACATCTACCCATCTGGATATTACAATCATAGAAATTCCCTAGCATCAATACATCTGGTAGTTTATCCCCATTGGCATCAATAATTTGCGCTGCATAAAAAGGGGCATATTGTGCTTTGGCTGGAAGCGACTGTAAACTAAAATTTCCTTTACCATCATTTACCAAAACTGCATTATCGAAATAATTAGCTTCAAAAACCTTAGCGGAGGCTAGTTCACTTTGTCCTACAATATCTGCAATGCTAGCTTTAGCAAAATCTTTGGCTAAAAGAAATTTCTTTTTGGTAAACGGAAATTGCTTCTGAGTTTCAGCCTTGTTGGCAAACATTACTTCTGTCCCTCCGAGGTAATAACTCAATACTTGGTCGGTCGTGCCATTTTTATCAAAATCACTCACATACATTCTTATAGGCTCATCAACACTTGCCTTTAATCGACTGTTACGTCCGAGATTGCCTGCCAGAATATCCAAATCTCCATCATTATCAAAATCAAAAGGCATCACAAAATTCCACCACCCTTTTTCAGTAGTCAGCATTTTCTTGACAAATTTTCCTTGTTGGTTTTCCATCTCACAGATTCCGTCCCATTCCAAGGCTAATAGTAAATCTGGGTCACCATCCTTGTCTAAATCTTGTACCACTGCATTTTTCACCAAGCCTATGGTTTTTAAACCTTTGGCATACTTGTCTGTTACATCTGTAAACTTTCCTGTGCCATCATTTTGCAAAAGATATGACTCAGGAATTTTGCCATACGAAAATGGTACCGACCTTGCCCCTATAAACAAATCTATTTTTCCATCTTTGTTAAAATCAAGCGGAGTAACTACTGAAGCCGACAGGGCAATATCTTTATTAAAAGCATCTTCTTTTACTGATAAATTACCTTTGCCATCGTTCAGATAGATTCGTGGAAACAAGAAATTAGATTTAGCATCAAACTCATTTCCACCTTCGGCCACTACCAAGTCTGGGTGAGTATCGTTGTTTACGTCTGTCCAAATGGCATCTACCTCTTCATAAACACTATCTTTTAGGAAGGCTTGCTGAATACTTTCTCTGAATTTCCCATTAGTATTTTGTAGGAATAAATGAGGTAATGAATTTCTAGCAGAACCTATAAATATATCCTCTAAACCATCATGATTAATATCTGCTACGGCTAAAGCAGGGCCTTCTGCCGACATTTTATGAGGAATCAGTGCTTCACGTTCAAATTCATTAAACTCGTTTTCTTGATGTTTTACATCCAAATTTAGGTCATGGGCTATATCGGAAAACGTAGAGGTTTGAGATGATTTACGTTTAAAATGTTCGTAATCAAATACTGGCAGATTTTTCCGATAAGTAATCGATAAAGAATCCTTTTCAGAATTAAGGTTAATTTTCTGATAGGTTCTATCTGGCCAAATCAGATACGTAGAATCTATATCAGCTTTGTTTCCTAACCCGATATTCAACGGGATTTCCATGCTCGCTTGGAAAGCCCTAACTGGAAATTTCTCGTAAGCTATGGTCTCACCTCCTTTTTTGAAAACTAATACTTTTGCTCCGATAGCATTCAGGTTTTTCTCCGAACCTTTCAAGTACACACGTACATGAGCATTATTTGGTGCATATTCATTGGCTTTGTTTTCATAAATAAAAGCCTTCTGATTGATATTATTGGTGACAATATCCAAGTCGCCATCATTATCTAAATCTGCATATAATGCTCCGTTTGAATAGGAATTTTGATTATTGCCAATCATGGCCTCGGCATCACGATATTCTAAGGATTTATTATTGATAAAAAACTTGTTCGGAATTTTGATTTCGGGTAATTTATCGGTCAACAAAATATCGTTTTCATCCAACGTTTTTGATTCCATCTTCCGTTGAATTTCTTCATTTGAAATAAAGTTGATATAATCAATATCATTCATCCGCTTAGGAATACCATTGGAAACAAATAAATCTTTTTGTCCATCGTTATCAAAATCAACGAACAAAGGCGACCATGACCAGTCGGTAGCATAGACACCTGAAAATAATCCTATTTCTGAGAATGTGCCATTACCATTGTTTACCTGCAAATTGTTTTTAGAAAACTGATAGTTATAGCCATAACTCAGTTTGTAACGAAAGGTATTATAAGAATCCTCTCCCTCCGACCGCTTCAAAATCTCACGGTCATACGGAAGCATATCTAACGAAATAATATCTGAGTAATGATCATTGTTAATATCAGCCAAATCAACCCCCATTGAAAACTGACTGGTGTGCATCATCGAGCTTTCGATGCTTTCCAGAAAAGTACCATTCTTCTGATTGATGTATAAATAATCATTTTCATGAAAATCGTTGCCGACATACATATCTGGATAACCATCAAAATTGACATCGCCCAAGCCAATACCCAAGCCATAGCCGAGGGCATCTCTTTTTACACCTACTTTTTCGGCTACTTCTACAAATTTACCATCGTCATTTCTAAAGAATTTATCACCTGCCAAAGGATGATAAGTACCTTGAAAAGACTTTCTAACACCAAAAGTGCCATTTTGATGGACAGAATGATTGAGTTGGAACATATCTAAATCGCCATCCAAATCATAATCAAAGAAGGCTGCTTGTGTGCCAAAACCTACTAAATCTAAGCCATATTCTTTCGCTTTTTCTTCATAAACAGGAATGCCTTCTTTAGTGATTTCTTTACAAACAAACAGCAAATTATGCCCCTGTAAGCTCTCGAACCCTCCTACCTGACTTACATAAATATCCAGTTTACCATCTTGATTAATATCTACGACAGATACTCCATTCGACCATCCTTTATCTCCTTTAAAATTTGCTTTTTCAGTAATGTCTTCAAACTTCATTCCTCCTCTATTCAGGTAGATTTTATTGTCTTTCAAATTGGCGGTAAAACATAAATCTACCAATCCGTCATTGTTAAAATCTCCTGCTCCTACGCCTCCGCCATTATAGAAATACATATAGGTAAATATGTTGAGGTCTTTAGTAGGCGTAAGATCATTTGAAAAATCTATTCCTGTTTTTTCAGCTTCCAATAATTCAAAAGCATAAGGCTCCTTTTTGGTGCAGGAAGAGACGATGGTTAGGAGGAATAGGAATGCGATTAATTTAATCCGTAATGGCGATGCTAAAAATGAAATGATATTTTTATAAAATAGCTTTTTTAATAATGTCATTTCGCCAGTCTTTATCACTAGCGAGGGACTTAAGTCCCTCGCTAGTGATAAGAATTTGAACTTAACACCTCTACTCTCCGAAGAAGAAAGACTACAGTTATGGTTCTTTATTAGCTTCGATAGAAATGCAAAAAAATATATGTGTGTATTATTACGGTTAATCATCATTCTTGGATTTAGAATAGGGTAGCGAATTACTTAAATTTAAAAATCTTTGGCACATCATTATTCAACAACGTCAAGAAATTTACTTTACCCTTAATCTTGATAGGACTGATTTGTTTTACTTCTCCATTCATCACGAAACCGCTTTGTTGGTTTGTTAATGCCTTGAATTGTCCCTTGCCTTTGTTCAATAATACATTACCACGACTAGCATCAATCATCCCTAATTGCGGAATAAAACCTGTGTAATTACCTCCTAGCATAATATCTTGCAAACCATCCTGATTGATATCATAATACATTATCGCATTCACACATGACGTCTGAACTACTTCTGGTAATTCAACCAATGTAAACTGTCCCTTGCCATCATTAATCGCCACTGCCGATTTACAATACTTTACTGTTTTCACCAAGGCATTTTCCAATACATCGCTTGGGAATAAATCTGTAATAGCCTTTTTGGCATATTCGGAATGTCTCAAAATCTGTTTTTTCAAGGCTGGGAATTGCTCTGCCATTTCTCTTTTTAGAAACACGGGCTTATCTTTTCCTTCAATAGTTTTCGTCATAATTTTATCGACGGTACCATTGTTATCAAAATCTTTTACCCAAATTTTCAGCGGAGCATCTTGCGAAGCTTTTAAGGTGAAATTCTCGCCCATATTCCCCAATATCAAATCATTATCACCATCATTATCAATATCTGTCACTTTTAAAGCTCCCCAGAAACCTGTATATTCTTCTAGTCCTGTTGTTAATTTCTCTAGCTTTTTTCCTTTCAAGGTAAAAATCAGTGGAGACATCCAGTCGCCTACTACGATTAGTTCTTTCTTTTTATCTCCATTGACATCCTCCCAATAAGCATCCCGAATCATTCCTAATTCAGTCAATTCAGGATTAACTGCCTGAGCAATGTCTTTGAATCCTCCTTTTCCATCATTTTCATAGAAGAAACTCGGTGGGTTTTTACCATATTCCATTGGGTAACTTCTACTTCCTACAAACAAATCTAAGTCGCCATCCCCATCAAAATCATAAGGAGCAATCACGGCAGTATTAGTAGTATTTTGAGGAATCGCTCTGGAATTGAAGGTAAAATTCCCTTTGCCATCGTTTACATAAAGTTTGTCAATCAATTCTCTTTCGCCAAAATGTACTTCGTTTCCTCCACTTCCAACATATAAATCTAAATCGCCGTCTTTATCAGCATCAAAAAACAATACGGCTGTTTCTTCAAAATAGGCAAAATCATTAAATACTTTTTGAGGAGATTTCTTGAAACCAGCAGCAGTTTGAAGGTACAACTGACCCGCTTGGTCTTTTGCCCCGCAGATATATACATCTTCTAAGCCATCGCCATTTACGTCGCCAATGGTGGCTTTAGGGCCTTCTTTAGATAATAAGGCTGGCAAGTTTTTTTCTTGGTAAAAATCTACGTATTCGTCTTCCTGATGTTTATCAAAACTAGCATTGACTGCTTCAAAATATCCGGCAGGAATAATTCCTTTAGCTTTAGATTTTTCAATTTTAGCATCCTTGATAGAACAAGTAAGCAATTGGTCTACCTTCGGATTTTTCACAGTACTTACTCGTAAATCTGGCCAAGTGATTTTGATAGAGTCTATTTTAGTAATGTTCCCCAATCCAAAGGTTAAGTTATATTCTGTACTCGACTGAAAACCTCTTGAAGGAATCACTGAGCGAGTTTGCACCATTCCTTTCGTATAAACATCTGCTTTAGTACCTATTGCAAAAGTATTTTTCCCTTCTCCTTTAAAATTAAGTTTTAGGTAATGGCTTTTTTCAACTTTTTTGTCGGCATTATTTCTATAGACAAAACAAGGCATATTTACATTGTTCACTACTAGGTCTAAGTCGCCGTCATTATCCAAATCTGCATAGGTAGCACCATTTGAAAAGGACGGTTCAGCCAAACCAAACTCATCCCCTTTTTCTTCAAACTTCAAGGTTTTGGTATTATGGAAGAAATTATTGGGAATAGGGACCGAAGGCATTTTTTCAATAATGGTATTAATATTTTTCTTCACGCCACTGGCTTCCATCCCTTGAATCAATTCGTTGGCAAAGAAATCAATAAAATCTTGGTCTATTACATCATTATAAATTCCGTTGCATACATAAATATCGTTGTAACCATCGTTATCAGCATCAAACATCAAAGCACCCCAACTCCAATCGCTCCCTGCTACGCCCGCATAATTAGCGATTTCGCTAAAAGTACCGTCCTGATTATTCAATTGTAGACTATTCTGCTGAAACTGATTATAGAATCCTCTGTCTTTTTTCAGTTTAAACACATAGTGATTATCAAAAGAAGACGTCGTTTTCAAACGGTATTCTTCTCTTGGAAGCATATCTGTAGTAACAATTTCCGAGAAACCATCATTGTTTACATCAGCCATATCTGCACCCATCGATGCCAAGCTAATGTGTTTCATCCGTTGCTCTATTTCTTCTTTAAAAGTACCGTCATGCTGATTGATATAAAGGTAGTCTTTCTCATAAAAATCATTTGACACATAAATGTCGGGGTAATTATCATTGTTAGCATCACCAATGGTTACTCCCAGACCAAAGCCAATTAAACTACTATAAATACCTGCATCTTTGGAAACATCATGAAAATGTCCGTCATCATTACGCATCAACTTGTCTCCTCCGCCTTTCAAGAAATCTTTTACTGGCCAATCTTCCGCACGCATATCGCGGTTGTTGGCATAATTAAGGGTATTTACAGGAATAAAACTGTTGTTAAGAATATAACAGTCAAGGTCGCCGTCCATATCATAATCAAAGAAGGCAGCGTGGGTAGTATAACCGCCTTCGTCTAAGCCATATTTAGCCGCCGATTCTGTAAAAGTTAGGTTTCCATTGTTGATAAAAAGTGCATTTTTTTGCTGTTTCACAAACTTTTTTACCCCAGCATTACATACATAAATATCTAACAGACCATCATGGTTAATATCCACCATTACCACACCCGTATTCCATTTGTCGGCTTCTTCAATTCCTGCTTTGGCAGAAATATCTTCAAATTTAAACCCTCCCTTGTTGAGATATAATTTATTACTCCCCATGTTCGAAGTAAAAAATACATCTTGCAGTCCATCATTATTGATGTCGCCCACGGCTACACCTCCGCCATTATAGAAATTTCGGTAATTGAAAATATTAAATTCTTCGGTATTTTCGATTTTATTATTGAAACCAATTCCAGTGTCTTTCTCATCCATCAACTCGAACAAAGTATTTTTGTCTTTGCTTGAACAAGCAAGGCATAGGTATAAAAAAGTTATAAAAAATAGTCTTTGAAATATTCTCATTGATAATAATATTTATTGATATGTTAGTAAGTTAAACGCCCAACTTATTTGAATATACTGATTGCACAGCCTCCGCCTTTTGCTAAATTAATGCTTAATATACTATTGCTATCCACCACTACTTTTTCGATGATATAAGCCTCAGGATTAGTGTTCCAGTCGGCATTGGGTGCATCACGATAAATAATGGCTTGATACTTCGTTCCTTTGTCAAGGAAATTGAAGTTGATAGTTGCTTTATGGGTATTTTCATCACTTACAGCTCCTACAAACCAATTGTCTTTCCCTTTTTGTTTACGCGCAATCGTGATATAATCCCCTGGTTCTGCTTCCAGAATTTTAGTATCGTCCCAATCCACAGGTACATCTTTAATAAATTGTAATAAATCAGGATGAACATTGAAATTCTCAGGTAAATCGCCTGCCATTTGCAAAGGACTATACATGGTTACATATAAGGCCAATTGTTTGGCGATAGTCGTTCTTACCCTAGTTTTGCGTTCGGGTACAAACTGATTCAAGTGCATTCTAAAAAACCCTGGTGTATAATCCATCGGGCCACCCATCAGTCTGGTAAATGGCAAAATGGTTTCGTGTTCGGGTACTAAGCCTAAGGTTGGGGCATTATTAAACTCGTTCCCACGGGCGGCTTCATTAGCCAGCCAGTTTGGATATGTTCGATGCAAACCCGTAGGACGCACAGACTCGTGTGCCTCTAACATGATTTTATAATCTATCGCTTTGTCCGCTACTCTATTATAATGATTCACCATCCACTGACTATCATGGTGTTCCCCTCTCGGAATAATTTTACCTACATAGCCTGTTTTTACGGTATTGATGCCCTTTTCGTTCATCAACTGAAAGGCTTTGTCTATTCTTCGTTCATAGTTAGTAGCCGAACCTGATGTTTCATGATGCATAATTAGTTTTACGCCCTTTTGTTTAGCATAGGCTAGCAATTCGTCTAGGTTATAATCAGCGTATGGCGTTACAAAATCAAATACTTCTTCTTTCCAATTCCCAAACCAGTCTTCCCAACCTTCATTCCAGCCTTCTACCAAAACGCCATCAAAGCCGTTTTCTGATGCAAAGTCAATATATTTCTTCACATTAGCCGTATTAGCACCGTGTTTTCCACTGGATTTTTCCCAAGTCGCTTTTCCTACGTGCATTTCCCACCACATTCCAATAAATTTCTGTGGCTTTATCCAAGATGTATTTTCGATTTTAGAAGGCTCGTTCAGATTCAAAATCGTTTTGGATGCCAAAATATCTGTAGCCTTATCGCTGATAATGATGGTTCGCCAAGGGGTTTTGGCAGGCGTTTGCAAATACGCTTTGTTACCTACTGCATCAGGAGTAAGATGTGTCGAGAGTTTAAAATTCTTTCTATCAGCTAATAGATGCATTACTGGATAATTCACCAAAGCGGCCTCGTGTATGTTTACATAAACCCCTTCTGGCGTTTTCATCATCAAAGGTGTTTGGATAGCATTATCTGCTATTAATGATTGTAAGGCTATATCTTTTTCCTTATTCGCTGCCGCAAGTGCGTGTATATCACTAAACTTGGTGGTATTATACAAATATTCATTGGTATCATAGTCTCCCGGAATCCAGAAGGTTTTGTTGTTTCCTGCCAAATTAAACTGTGTTAATTCTTCGTCAACCACAAAATGTTTAAAATTAGCTTGTTCAGGAAATTCATAGCGAAACCCTACGCCATCATTAAACAGTCTGAACACTATTTGCACGAGTACATTACCAGCTTTAACGGCTTTCAGATTTAGTTTTACTTCTTTGTAATGATTAGTAATAGTTTTTACTTCACCCCAAACGGGTGTCCACGTATCATGATGCGTGGAGGTATCCACAGAAACTATGTTGAAATAATTAAGTAATAAAGCGGGTTTACTCAGCCTAAAACCTAGTGAAGAAGGCTTTATAATAGCATTATTTTTAAGGAGAACACTGTATGTAACTTCTCCGTTTTGCAGAAGCGTAACATTTAGTCTAAGGCGACTATCGGGCGAATTTACTTCGATTGATTTTTGTGCTAAGCCTATAAACGAGACGCAAAGCACCATCAGAAATGTGCCTAAATACTTCATTGAATATAATTTTATTATTGATAAAAATGGTTAATCTTCTAGCTTTAAGCTATGAGCTATGAGCTATGAGCTATGAGCGTTTTACTTTTTGTTTTTTTTCACTCTTACTGCTCTCTCATTGCTCATAGCTCAATGCTGACAGCTTATTGCTTAAATACTCTCAACTTATCGTTGTTTACGCCAACAAACAGAAATTTATCTACAGCTTTGGTTTCTCTAACATCGCCTCGTAAGTACAAACCTGATTTTGTAACGGGCAGGTTTGTAAAGCTAAAATTGCCTTTGTTCAACAAAACTACGCCATAATTGGCATCTACCTTACCAATTCTCAATCTAAATTTACTGTTGTTTCCTGCCAACAATAAATCTTTCTTTCCATCATGGTCAATATCTTCTATCGAAATAGCGTATACGGGTGCATATTGTGCTTGAAGCGGTAATTCATGAGCGACAAACGTACCTTTATTATTTTCAAGGACGATGGTTTTTAAATTAGCTATTTCCTTCTTATTAGCTTTTGCTAACTGATTGGCATCAAAGAAATCCTCCATTTTAGCTTCCGAGAACACTTGATAATTAGGAAACTTTTTCTTCAATGCAGGAATCTGCTCCGCCATTTCATCTCTTGAACAAGCTGGATACGGTTGCCCTTGAATATAATAATTCAAGAAGAAATCCATCGTTCCATTCTGGTCAAAATCATCATATATTAAAAAGGCTGGTTCCGCTTTCGATGCCCTTATTTGAGTATTTGTTCCAAGATTCCCCAGCACCAAATCTTCATCACCATCGTTGTCTAAATCTGCCTTTTCAATCCTGTAATTCCAACCAGAAGGTATGCCCAAACTTACCTGAGTAAAACGAAAGTTCTTGTTATTCTTTAATAATACTGGCGACATCCACTCTCCTACTACAATAATTTCGTCAAAACCATCTTTGTCAGTGTCTATCATCGTAGCATCTGTTACCAATCCTAAAACGCCTAAAGGTACTTTTGTAAAATGCGCCTTTCCATCATTTTTCAATAAGAAACTTTCTTCCTCTGTTGGAAATCTATTGGGTTTGATATGCCCACCTACAAATAAATCGACGTCGCCATCTTTATCAAAATCAGCGGCTTTTACACATGAGCTATTGGCTTGATCTTCAAAAGAGATGCTTTTGTGAAAATTTCCTTTCCCATCATTTATCCACAGCTCGTCGTTTTGTTCTTCATACTGAGCATTCCCATAATTGCCATTAGTAATGTATAAATCTGGAAATTTATCTCCGTTAAAATCTGCGATTACAGCATCCTGATTAAACTTTGGGGCAAGATTCGGCAATTCTTTTTTAGTAAAACTACCATTAGCATTTTGTAAGAAAAACGCCCCAACTTGAATCTTTGTCCCACAGATAAATACATCCTTTTTACCATCTGCATTCACATCTCCAACTGCCATTCTTGGTCCAGAATATGAATAATGCGTAGGCAACATTACCTGTCTATCAAAATTATTAATCGGATTTATCTCTGGGAAAAATACTGGCGATTCAGTCGCAGTGAATAAAACATTTTCTGTTGTTGATACTGTACTAGATGCCGTTACAGCATTTTTCTCCTCTACTACCAATGTTTGATTTACTACAGGATTTGTAATTTTCTGTGATTTGCCATTACTCCACACAATGGTTACTTCTAAAGGCTTTGTTGTTTCGGCTATGCCAAAAAGCAAATCCGTTATCACACTCGACTGAAAACCATGTGTCGCCGTAACTTCTTGAATCTGTACATTTTCTCCTGAACGAATGCTTACTTTAGCACCAATACCACAAGGATTTAGCACATTCCCTTTTAAGTGAATTTTCAAGAATTTAGCATTAGCATTTTCTTCAATGCTTTTGTTGTTGTAGATATGGGCTGTTTCATTCAAGTTATTCGTAATGATTTCTAAATCACCATCGTTATCCAAATCTGCATAAATTGCTCCGCTTGCTACTGTAGGCGTATCAAATCCCCAGTTTTGTTGCTCATTAGAAAAAGTCAGGTCATGGTTATTTCTAAAAATATAGTTCTTTGTTTGGCTCGTGGGCATTTGTTTTAAATGCTCTAGCAGTGGCTTTTTAATCCCATTTTCTTCTTGCTCGCTAAAGTATTTAATAAAATCGGCATTAGTATAGTCTTTCCCCAAACCATTACTCACGAAAATATCTTTGTAGCCGTCTAAATCAAAATCTGCCAAGAGCGTTCCCCAACTCCAATCGGTATTCGATATACCTGCTAATTGTCCTATTTCAGCAAATGCTCCATTGCCCAAATTCATTTGCAACATATTGCGCATATTCTCATGCCAAAAGCCATTTCTCAACTGTGCATCGTAGGTATTCCAACTATCCGACCATAATAATAATTTTTGGCGAGCATTGTCTTCTGGCAACATATCCAACGTAAAAATATCTGGCAATTCATCATTGTTTACATCGGCAATATCTACCCCCATCGCAGAATAGGCCGTATGCTCAATTCTATCTCGCAATTCGTCTTTAAAAGTGCCATCTTTCTGATTGATGTATAAGTAATCATCTTCTACATAATCGTTGGTCACATAAATATCTGGATAACCATCTTGATTCACATCCGCAACAGACACCCCTAAGCCAAATCCTAAAGGGTTGCCCTTGATACCTGTTTGGATAGAAACATCTGTAAAATGGGCTGCTTCCCCTAGTTTAGTATCATTTCTGAACAGTTTATCTCCTGCGTTTTCATCTCGTGCATTCCGCATTACAGCGGCCTCTTTGCGTTGATACCCACCTAAATTATGATTGATAAGAAAACAATCTAAATCACCATCCAAGTCATAGTCCAAAAAAGTAGCCTGCGTTGAATAGCCTGAATCGGCTAACCCATATTCCTCCGCTTTTTCCGTAAAAGTAAGGTTATGGTTATTAATAAAAAGTTGATTTTTGCGTAAGCTAGTCTCTCTAAGTCCAGAGTAACACACGTAAATATCTAGCCAACCATCGGCATTAATATCAACAATACTCACGCCTGTTTTCCAACCTCCTTTTCTTCCCATTACGCCCGCTTTGCTGGTAATATCTTCAAAACTTAGCTTATTATCTTTGGTAGTGTTGAGGTATAATTTATTGTCAACCTGATTGCCCGTAAAATACAAATCCGTTAATCCATCATTATTAAAATCTCCAGCAGCCACCCCACCACCATTATAAAAATATTCGTAATTCAAGATATTTTCCTTCTCAGATTCTTGAACATTATTAGCGAATTGTATGCCAATTTCTTCAGCATTTACTTGTTCAAAAAGTGTTTTATCTTTTTTACAAGCACTAAAAAATAGTAGACACAAACACCCTATCGTAAAGGAATATATATTCTTTTTTTTGTTCATATAAAATGTCAAGTATTTGTTTATCAGCACTGTTCTTTTCAACAGAACTGATTGCTAATGACTTAAAGCAATAGCTACTTAGTTATTCTTTAAAAGCCTCTGGCTCAGTCTTGGTTCTGTATTTTCCTTCTACACAATAGGCTTTAGGACCACTGATAGCACCTGGTGGAGGAGGCAACACCCTTCCTTGATAAACAACCAATACAGGCGAGTAATTTAAAGTGCCTATTTGTCTATCCACATAAATAATCTTTTCTTGTGAGCCAAACACCTGAAAAGCACCAAGGATTTTCTCATTTGGGTCGCTCAAGGAGACCATATTCGGACTAAATTGCGTTTCGGCTGGTACGTCAAAAAGCGTTCCAGAACCTTGGGTAACATCTTTGATACTCCTAAAATACCGAAACATCTTTTCAGAAATGGCTCGCTGTTCTATTTTCAGATAATAGATACTTTTATTGTTGTATGGCACACGTGCAATTGGATAATTGGTTACCTGCTGTCCATTCATCAATTTATCCGACAATATATTATACGTTTCATTGAACGAAATATCAAAACAGGTTTCATTACACCCATAATTTATCAACTCTGGAAAAGTTTGCCCTTGTGGAAAATTCTGTTCTATACTACATTTCTTAAGAGAATAGTCATAACCACGTTCGCAACTGGCACAAAAGACGGTACGTTCATAATGCGTCCATTTCCACTGATAATAATTATCAGCTTCGGGCGAATCCTTGAAATCAAGCGTTACATCAAATCCTACACTGCGGGCATCCGTTAATGGGTAATTATCTTTTACGCTAAATTGATACTTAACGGTATCAATGGCTGGTGCAGCTTTTAATATTTCAGGACTAGATTCATATTTTTTCCCATTGGACAAATTAATGTGTAAAGTATAAGCATTGCCCACAATGCCATGATAAGTAGCCGAAGTTACATAAATACCATTATCTGTTTCCGTGAGATTTTCTCTTCCTCCTTTATCATCTGTGATAAACACTTGTGCACTTTTTACAGGTACATTATCCACATTAATCGTAATGCTTGGCGACGAAAAAGAAAGTACTACTTTATGTGGTCCTTTTTGGTTCGACAGCGTAGCCTCTACCGTTAGAAAAGCCGCACTATCTATCTGTTCAAAGTCTCGTATTTCAGTAATACAAGACCAAAAACCCACTGAAAATAGTAAAAAATATATGATAAAACGCTTCATAACCATCATTTAAATTTGAAATTATAAGCTATAAGAAACCAAAGGACTTGTAAAAACGCGAACAATTGGCACCCTATTCCAAAGAGACATATTGTCTTTTTTCAACCTGCTACTGACTCAAAACCCATTGCTAAAAACTGATAACTCAAAGCTCATAGCTCGAATCTCATGGCTCAAGTCTCAAATCTACTCTTTAAAACCTTCAGGTTCGGTCTTAGTTCTGTACTTACTTTCTATGCAATAAGCTTTCGGGCTACTGCCCCCTGTTGGTATTGGTAACTCTCGTCCTCGATAAACTATCCGTACAGGTGAATAATCTGTTCTTTGTCTATTCACATAGATAATCTTTTCCTGTGAACCAAACACCTGAAACGCACCAAGAATTTTTTCATTAGAGTCACTCAAGGAAACCATATTCGGACTAAACTGGGTTTCGGCAGGTACGTCAAAAAGCGTTCCCGAACCTTGGGTAACATCCTTGATACTCCTAAAATATCGAAACATCTTTTCAGAAATGGCTCGCTGTTCTATCTTCAAATAATAGATACTCATACTACTATAGGGTACCCGCATAATAGGATAATTAACTACTTGCTGCCCATTCATCAATTTATCCGACAATATATTATACGTTTCGTTAAACGAAATATCAAAGCAAGGCTCCAAACAACCATAATTTATTAATTCTGGAAAAGTCTGTCCGTATGGATAATTTGGCTCTATGCTACATTTTTTTAGTGAATAGTCATAACCACGTTCACAACTAGCACAAAAGACAGTACGTTCATAATGCGTCCACTTCCATTGATAATAATCTGAGGTTTCGGGCGAGTCCTTGAAATCAAGCGTTACATCAAAGCCTACACTGCGAGCATCCGTTAATGGGTAATTATTATTTACATTAAATTGAGCCTTAATGCTATCAATAGTTGGAGCAGCTTTTAATATTTCAGGACTAGATTCATATTTTTTTCCATTAGGTAAATCAATGTGTAAAGTATAAGCATTGCCCATAATACCACGATAAGTAGCCGAAGTTACATAAATGCCTTTATCCATTTCCGTGAGATTTTCTCGTCCTCCTTTATCGTCTGTGATAAACACATGTGCATTTTTAACTGGGACATTCTCAACATTGATTGTGATACTGGGCGATGAAAAAGAAAGTATTACTTTATGTGGTCCTTTTTGGTTCGAAAGCGTAGCTTCTACTGACAGGAAAGCGGCACTATCTATTTGTTCAAAGTCTCGAACTTCGGTAATACAAGACCAAAAGCCCACTGAGAACAGTAAAAAATAGAGCATAAGACGCTTTACAATTTTCATTTAAATTTGAAATTATAAGCTAATGAAACCAAAGGACTCGCAAAAACACTTAGCTGATATACCTTTGTTCCGTCTTTACCATTGGTAAAAAATACAGAATAAGGGTTCGAACGTCCGTAAATATTATATACTGTAAAAATCCAACTTCCCTCCCACCGTTTCTCTTTCATACTTGGGTTGGTAATCGTCCAAGAAAAATCTAGGCGATGATAATCAGGAATTCTATCATTATTTCTACTCAAATACAAAGGCAACTGTTGACCGTCGAGCGTATAAGTACCTGCTGGTGACGAAAACGGTCGGCCAGTATTATAGGCAAAAATAAACGAGAAACTATTGTGTTTATCAGGCGTGGCATTAAACACTATATTAACCGTATGGGGCTTATCATAATTGGCAGGATACCAATTACCTCCATTAATTCGCTGTTCTGGATATTGCCCCGTAGTTTGTATAAACGACCTCGCATAAGTATAACTAATCCACCCTGTTACCTCTCCTTTCTTTTTAGTAATCATCAATTCCGCACCATACGAACGCCCTTTACCTTTTAGTAGCTGTGTTTCCAAGGTTTGGTTCAACTGCAAATTCGCACCCGAAACATAATCTACTACATTGTTAATGTTACGAAAATAAGTTTCTAAAGATGCTTCCCAAACATTATCATTCCATGTTTTGAAGTATCCAATAGAAGCAAAATCGCTTATTTGTGGTAATACGTTTTCGTCAGAAATTTTCCAGCGAGAAGTGGGTAAAGGAGTGGTATTATTAGAAATCAAATGCAAAAACTGTTGCATTCTGTTATATCCAAACTTAAGGCTAGTAGTAGGGTTAAATACATACAGCATCGTTAATCTTGGTTCAAAACCTCCGTAGCTTTTGGCAACACCATTTTTTAGTTCTGTCGAAATCAGCGACACGGTAGATTTTGGTTCACCTTCCAGATACTTCCTTACTTCAATAGGCCCTATATTTAAAAACTGGGTATAACGCAAGCCATACTGAATGGTTAGTTTATCATTCAATTTGTATTCATCATCAGCATAAATGGCTAGTTCTAGGGCTTGCTCTTTTTCTAATTCAACTTTTGAGATTTTCGATACAATGTCTCTATTCAAGCTCCCAGGACTTAAATCATATCTAACAGTACTAAAGCCAACATTAGCTTTGTGTTTTTCATTAAAGGCATAATCGAGGTTGGCTTTGAAGTTTTGGTACTGGATACTGTTCTTTAAATCAATTCGGTTAACTGAATCAGGCGACTCGGTGGTAGTTTTATATTTACTAAAAGCAGCTATTAGTTCAAAACTTGCTTTAGGACTGATGTAATGATTCCATTTCAAAGATGCATTCTGATGTCCATATCTAAATTCTGATTCTTTGGCAATTACGTTTTCTAAGCTAAATAACGAATCAACTCGATAATAATCATGACTTAGGTAAGTCATCAACGAGATGGTATTGTTTTTATTAGGCTTATAAAATACCTTAGTAGCTATATCATAAAAATTGGCTCTGGTATTTTTGATGTTATCAGGGGCAAAGGCTTTGAACCAAAAATCATTATAAGATACCCGCCCTACTGCTAAAATAGATAGTTTGTTTTTTACGATTGGCACATCCAGCAATAATCTATTAGAGATTGGGCCTATTCCGCCTTCAATTTTAAATTTATCTAGGCTTGGGTCAAGCATTTTAATATCCAACACTGAGGCTGTTCTCCCCCCAAAACGAGCAGGTACTCCGCCTTTATATAGTTCTAATTCGCGAATACCGTCTGAAGCAAAAATTGAAAACAATCCAAAAAGATGCGTTGGGTTGAAAATGGGCGTATCGTCAATAAAAATCAAATTTTGGTCAACAGCTCCACCACGCACGTTCAAACCATTGGCTCCTTCCCCTACCGAAGACACCCCCGGCAAGGTTTGAAGGCTACGCAGAATATCTACTTCGCCCATCATAGCTGGAATCTTCTTGATACCTTTCATGCTGAGTAAAGAAACCCCCAACGAAGGTGTAAGAATATTTTTTCGGGTAGCAATACTAGATACGATAACTTCTTCTAATTGCTTAGTAACATCTTGAAGCTGTATATCAACTACTGTATTTTTATTAAGCTTAACATATAGTCTAAAAGGTTTATAGCCCAGATATGACACTTTCAACACATATTCGTCCTCAGGAATGCGAAGGAAATAATTACCCAGTGAGTCTGTTAAAATACCTGATTTCTTAAAATCTATCGAAATAATAGCCCCCACCAAAGGCTTACCTGTTAGGGCATCAGTTACATTTCCTTTTAATGAATATGCTTTTCTTTGTTGTGCTAGTAGCGTACATGAGAAAAGTATAAATATCAACAAAACAATAAACTTATTAGGCTTTGCTAAAATCATGTCTAAAACAATATTTAATATGCTTGACGATGAAAGGTTATAATCATTTTAGTAGTTACTGTAGAATGCTTTTTTCTCATCAATCTCTAAGAAATCAATTTTGGGGTTTTTACAAACTATCAATCCTTGAACATCATAAGTAGGGTGGTCAATATCAATTTTAGGATACTTCTTTGCTTTACCCTCAATTTTAATCACTATTTTTTCTTTTGTAAGTACTTTGAAAGTAATAGTTCCCTCTGACATCAAATAGCCTTCACCAAGTTTATTTATTTTATCCTTTATTCTACCAAACATCACGTTAGAGTAACTACTGGCTAATTTTATAGGTATTTTAATGGGTCTGCCTTTATACCAGTCTATCCCACTAAAATGTACCATGGTATTTCCTTCAAATTGATCAAAGAAATTGATTGTAAAAGAGCGTTCTACAATTTCTAAATGTCCGGTAAAAATACTCTCTGCATTATAGAAATTTGCTCCATTTAATTTAAAGATAAACTTAGATTGATTATTCTTTAATGATTGATAAATTTCTTCTTCTCTTTTATCAGCAGAACAAGCCATTAAAAAAAAGCAAGGAATGAATACTATAAATACTTTAGATAATAAATAAACACGTTTAATCATTCTATTTTAAAAATTTATTGACAGATGAGATTAATAAAAAAATGCTCGTATGTACGAGCATTTTTTTTATTGCATTAATATTCAAATCTTCTAGTAACCAAAGTTTTGCTTCAAGTTTGGATTGATTTCCAATTCTCTTTGAGGAATAGGGAATACAACACGGTAGTCAGGTGACGTAGCTGTACGGTTATCAACTGGTGCTAAGAATTTACCAAAACGAATCTGGTCATTTCTTCTCCAACCTTCCCAGTACATTTCACGTCCACGTTCTGCTAATAAAGAAGCTTCAGTTAAAGTAGTTAATGGGTCAACTCCACGAGTAGTTCTCAAGCTATTAACGATTGTTAAAGCTCCCGAAGTATTTCCACCTCTAAATAAAGCTTCTGCTTTCATCAATAAAACGTCAGCATAACGGAAGAACACGTAGTCATTTGCAGGAGAATCAATATCTGTGATATCTGGTGTATATTTAATTACACGGATACCTTGTCTCTCATTAGCATTTTTAAGGTCAACTTCAGGCGTGAAAATCAATGGTTTACCTTCTCTATCCAACAATGTTACTCCATTCAATCCATATTGCTGTCCAATCAAGAACCCAGCACGAACACCGCCTTTGTCAGTTAAGCCTGGAATCGCTGCTCCTACACGACTATCTTTTTTATCAAAACTGTTATAGAAATCAGCTAAAGTAGTAAAACCATTCCATCCACTAGGAATAGTACTATAGTGTGATGTCATATAATAACGGTTTCTTACAGATGAGTTATTTGTAAGACTCGCTCCTTTTTCGTTTTGGATTACAAAAATTAGCTCTTTTGACTTAGTACTATTGTCTGGATGAAAGTTATCAAAATAATTAGCCGCTAAAGTATATTTACCTGAATTAATGATAGCATCAGCATTAGTTACTACTGCATCCATATCTGCTTTAGCAAAAGTGAACGGACCAGCAGGTTTAGTTGGGTCTTGTGCAAATACTGCATTGTTCAAATATAATTTTGCCAAAAGGAAAGAAGCAGCTTCTTTAGTAGCAGTACCTGTATTAGTAGCAGTTGCGCTTGGTAAGTCACCCATAATTGATTGAACTTCTGCAATTATTTGTGCAGTAGCATCTTTACGGCTTAACCCTTTTGGTAAATCACCTGGCTTTGCTAAGTCTCTGAAAGCAACCTGACCAAATAAATCTACTGTATAAAACATGTAAAATGCACGCAAAAACTTAGCTTCAGCAACTTGAGCCTTTGTAGATTTAGTATTACCAATAACTTCATTTGCTAAGGCATGACCTCTGTTCAAGTTATTCCAAGCGTTCAATACGTCATCACTTTGGTTTGTCCAAGTATGTGTATGAAGGTTTCTCCATCTACCGTTATCATCCCAGTCCGCACCTCTGGTTGGGCCTTGCATCTCATCACTTGGATGCTCTGTTAATGCGTAGATAGCAGCTTGGTCAGTAAAAGTACCTAAACTATTATAAGCAGCTTTTAATGTCAAATCTGGTTGAACAGATGAAGCATCAGACACACGGTCAAGAACCACGTCATCTAAATTACTACATCCCATAGTTCCGCCCATTAATGCAATGACTAATGAAGGGATTAATATTTTTCTTATATTTTTCATTTTGATATTTCAGATTTTTTCAACTAAGTACTATTCAAACAATTTAATTAAACTATTTTGTTATGAATTGGCACTAAAATATTTCTAAAAATTAGCACTAAGACCAATAGTAAATGCTCTTGCTTTTGGATATGAAATATAATCAATACCTAAAGATGGAACACTGTTTCTAGCAGCGGCTGGGTTACTAATTTCTGGGTCTAATCCTGTATAGTTAGAAATCAATAATAGGTTCTGACCAGTCAATGAAATATTAAGCGATTTAGCATAGCTATTAGCTGGTAATTTCACTGTGTAACCTATTGACAAGTTAGATAAACGAATAAAATCAGATTTTTCTAAGAAGAACGTAGAAGGCACTGGAGCATCTCCATAAGCTTGACCAGTAGTACTTGAAATTGTCTGATATGTTACGTTATTTCCTTGTTTCAATGAAGCTCTGTTCAATACTGCGTTGGCAGTGTTGTTGTAAATATATCCACCCGACTGACCGTTGATGAAGATACTTGCATTCCAAGCACCATAAGTAAAGTTGTTAGTTAAACCCCAAGTCATAGTAGGGAATGGACTTCCTTTGTATGTTTTCTCAGCACCTAAAATAGTATTACCATTAGCATCATATCCTTTGAAATCCTGTAAGAAGAAACCATATAATGGATATCCTTGAGTAATTGGTTGAATATAAGCACCTGATAAACCTTGACCATACAAGTTACCTGTTTGGATAGTAGCAACGTCTAATCTAGCAACGTTGTTTTTCAAGAAAGTACTGTTAACCATTACCTCCCAATCTAATTTCTTACCTGATAAGATTTGGTAATTCAAGCTAAATTCAACCCCTGTGTTTCTGATATCGGCAGGGATATTGCTCCATCTCGTTGTTGCTACGTCTGGCTGAGGTGCAGCAAAAGGGAACAACAAGTTGTTTGTACTTTTGTTGAAATAATCAACTGTACCTGATAATTTACCTTTTAATAATGCGAAGTCAAGACCTACACCATAAGCAGTAGTTGTTTCCCATTTGATATCTGGGTTCGGAACGTTTTCTTTAGCTAAACCTCCAGAACCTGAGTTAGGTGCATAAGTAGCCAATGAAGTATTTGATGGGAACTCTTGGTTACCAGTGATACCATAACCTGTTCTTAATTTCAAATCAGAGAAAATCTCTTTCGGAACAAAAGATTCGTTAGATAAACGCCAAGCAGCACCAAAAGATGGGAAATAACCGTATTTGTTATTGATACCAAATTTAGATGAACCATCCACACGAAGCGTAGCTGTCAACAAATATTTGTCGTTGTATGAATAATTCGCACGACCGAAATAAGACTGCAAATCACTTTGTCCTTTTCCTGAACCACCAGAGAACGCTTTATTAGTACCACTGTTATCAACAAAGTTGATATTGTTTGTTAAATCAAACCCTTGTGGCGCTACAAAATAAAGTGCTTGAACATAATTGCTTTGGTTTTCGAATTTCTGATATGAGAAACCAGCAATCGCATCAATTTTTGATTTACCTACTACTGTTTTGTAATTCAAAGTATGTTCGATAGTAGTAGTAGTGATATAACGGTTAGCAATTCTAGCATAACCTTGGTTACCAGCAATACTGTTTGCAAAACCAATAGCACCTGGCTGAACAGCTGTTCTACTTACTGCATCTGAATTATCTAAACCAAAGTTAGCTTTGTAAGATAAATCTTTAGTAATATTCCATAATGCACTGAAGTTCATCAAAGTTCTTCCTGTATTAGCACCAATACTGATTTGATTTAATAAAGCAACTGGGTTACGGAAAGCAGGCGTACCATTTGTAAAGAATGAACCATCAGTGTTATAGATAGGATACGTAGGGTTTGTTTGAATCGCTCTACTGATTACGTTACCTTCAAAACCGATGTCACCACCAATCGCAGCACTTTTATCTTTGATTCTTGAAGTAGTCATTGCTACTGCTAAAACCACTTTGTTATCAAACAATTTGTGCGTAGCATTGATACGAGCCGTAAGCTTGTTCATTGCTGTACCTTTTACTGTTCCTTGTTGGTCGTTATAACCTAAAGAGAAGAAATAGTTAGTATTATCGTTTCCTCCACCATAACTCAAGTTATAGTTTTGTGTAATAGCTGTACGATATACTTCTTTCTGCCAGTCTGTAGTAGCACCACCATTAATCAATTTACTTGAAACATCTAAGCCAGCAGCTGTAGCATTTTTCAAGAAATCAGTTGGTGACATTACATCATAATTCTTGTAATTAGATGAAATTGAAGTATTTGCCGAGAAGTTTAAATTACTTTGTCCAGACTTTCCTTTTTTAGTTGTAATCAATACAACACCGTTTGCACCTCTAGAACCATAAATAGCTGCCGCAGAAGCATCTTTCAATACTGAGATATTTTCAATATCGTTAGGGTTGATAAAGTTCAATGGGTTTTTAGCGGCTGCATTACCGAAACCAGCACTACCGTCAGCACCATCTGTTGTACTTGAACCATCCAAAGGAATACCATCTACAACATATAATGGACCATTACCAGAACGGATTGAAGTGGTACCACGAATACGGATATTAATACCAGTACCTGGCTCACCACTGTTTGGTGTCATTTGAACACCCGCCGCACGACCTTGTAATAATTGTTCTGGAGAAGCGATAACACCTTTGTTGAAATCTTTAGAAGTTAAAGCTACAACACCACCAGTTGCATCCTTTTTAGTAGTTGTACCATAACCTACTACCACTACTTCGTCTAAAGCTTTAGTTTCAGAAACTAATTTTACGTTCACTTCAGTTTGGCTTCCTACTGCAATTTCTTGCTTTGCGAAACCCACAAAAGTAAATACCAATGTTGCATTGCTAGGCACAGAAATCTTATAAGCTCCGTTAACATCTGTTTGAGTACCTCTACTTGTACCTTTTACTGCAACTGATACACCTGGCAATCCTGAACCGTCTCCTGATTCTGTTACTTTACCAGTTATAGTTCTATCCTGAGCATTTACGCCCATAGATACAAACATAGCGACAGCCATCATGACTACTTTAACTAGCGAGTTTGATGCTGCACCTTGTCGCACAAAGCGACAGAACCATCTGTAAAAATGATTATTCATAAGGTTTTGTTAAGATTTTAAAATGGTTAATGAAATCCAGAGAAACTTTACAAAGTTTTATGACGAACGAAAGGAATGCTACCGAGTTAATAAAGTTTCAAAAAGAATGGATGTAAAATATGAAACTTTGGTATTTTCGCAATAAAAAATGTAAAATTGCTCTAATAAATCACTGCAAAGTAGAGGAAAAAGTTTCTATAATTTAATTTTTTTAGGAAAAAATTTAATTACCTCTTTTTTTATTTTTATAATAAAATTGTACTTATACCTATTTAAAAAACTTAACCAATATCACTGTCCTTGACAAAACTGTTCAAATAAAGTGCTTAAAGGCTATTTTGTTAAAAAATGTTAAATTTTCAATTGACATTCTATTAATGTATTTTTGTACTTTTTCAATACAAATATCTTAATAAAATATTTTTCTAAGTTTCAAATTGATTTTATTGGTAAATTTGAAGTCTGAAAAAAGAACTTAGAAAAACTATATTATTCTTTGTAAAATCCAAAAATGACCAATCCAAACATTCTTACTCAACTTGCCAGTCAATTAGAAGGTGAACTCTATTTCGATACCGTCATGCGTACGCTCTACGCTACTGATGCTTCGGCCTACAGAGAAATGCCACAAGCGGTGGCTCTTCCTAAAACGATTGAAGATATTAGAAAATTAATAAATTTCGCTCGTGACAATAAGACCTCCATTATTCCACGAACAGCTGGTACTTCGTTGGCAGGACAAGTAGTTGGAAACGGCATCGTTGTGGACGTCTCTAAGAATTTCACTAAGATACTGGAAGTCAATAAGGATGAACATTGGGTAAGAGTACAACCAGGGGTAGTGCGTGATGTACTGAATATAGAACTTAAAAAACATGGTCTGTTTTTTGGACCAGAAACATCCACTGCCAATCGTGCCATGATTGGTGGTATGGTGGGTAATAACTCTTGTGGTTCAAACTCAGTAGTGTATGGTTCTACCCGCGAGCATTTAATGGAAGTAAAAGCTATTTTAGCGGATGGAACTGATGTGGTTTTTAAAAGTGATAGCTTAAACGAGTTTAATGCCCTTGTGGAGTCAGCACGAAGTAAAAATGGGTCGGCTACTCTACTGGATAAAATTTATTTGAAAACCAATCAGGTACTTTCAGATGAAAAAAATCAGGCGGAAATCAAGAATGAATTTCCTAAACCAACCATTGAAAGAAGAAATACGGGATATGCCTTAGATATGTTATTGAATTGCGAGCCTTATACTGAAGGAGGCAAACCTTTCAATTTCTGTGAATTGATTGCTGGGTCAGAGGGAACGCTTTGCTTTTTGACAGAAATTAAATTGCATGTAAACGATTTACCTCCTAAAGAAATAGGCTTGGTTTGTGTGCATTTTAATAATGTGGAGGAGTCGTTAAGGGCTAATTTGATTGCCTTAAAATACAAACCTTCAGCTTCAGAATTGATTGACCATTATATTCTGGAATGTACTAAAGCGAGTGTAGAACATAGTCAAAACAGATTTTTTGTACAAGGCGACCCAGGGGCTTTATTGGTAGTAGAATTGCGTTCGGATAATAAAGAGGAAATTGAACAACAAGCTAAAGCCATGGAAGCAGAAATGCGTGCGGCTGGTTTGGGCTATCATTTCCCTGTAATATATGGTGAAGATACTAAAAAGGTATGGAACCTTAGAAAAGCAGGATTGGGCTTATTGTCTAACCTTCCAGGGGATGAAAAAGCCGTCGCTGTCATTGAAGATACTGCGGTGGATGTAAACGATTTACCAGATTTTATCCGTGAATTCAATGAGATTCTGACTGCTAATGATATGTATTCAGTACATTATGCTCATGCAGGTTCTGGCGAAATTCACTTACGTCCGATTATCAATTTAAAGACCGTAGAAGGAAATAAGCAATTCCGTTTGATAGCTGAACAAATTGCTACTTTGGTGAAAAAATACAAAGGTTCACTTTCGGGTGAACATGGCGACGGGCGTTTGCGTGGTGAATTTATCCGCCAAATGGTGGGTGAACACAACTACGAGTTGATGAAGGAAGTAAAGCGTACTTGGGATCCATACAATGTGTTTAACCCCAACAAGATTGTGGATACACCGCCTATGGATACATTTTTACGTTATACTCCAGGGCAACAAACACCTGAGTTTACAACTACCTTCCGTTTTCAAGACCAAAATATTTTACAACACGCAGAGCAATGTAATGGCTCAGGCGATTGTAGAAAAACGCCTGCTTCGGGCGGAACGATGTGTCCATCATATATGGCTACACGCAATGAAAAAGAAACTACCCGTGCTAGAGCCAACATTCTTCGTGAATTTTTAACGCATTCAGACAAAGCCAATCGTTTCAATCACGAAGAAATCAAGGAAGTATTTGATTTATGTTTGGCTTGTAAAGGTTGTAAAGGCGAATGTCCATCCAATGTGGATGTAGCGAAATTGAAAATGGAATTTTTGCACCAATATTATAAAGAAAATGGTGTACCTATTCGTAGTCGCTTAGTGGCGAATTTCTCATCGCTTTCAAAGGTGGCATCTTATGTACCTTGGGCTTATAATTTCATTTTTGACACACCTGCTCTTCGTAAAATTGCCAATACTGTAGTAGGGTTTCACCCTGACAGAACGATGCCTTTGTTGGCAAATACTACTTTGAAGAAATGGGCTGAGAAGAACCTCACCCCCCCTGCCTCCTCTCCTTCAGAGAGGGGGGGAAACTCTTCGATAAAAACTCCCCTCTCTGAAGGGCTGAAGCCTGTCTATCTCTTTATCGACGAATTCACTAATTATAATGATGTTGAAATCGGTATTACAGCTGTGAAGTTGTTGAATCGTTTGGGTTATGAAGTAATTATTCCTAACCATGCAGAGTCTGGCCGTCCTCAGTTATCAAAAGGCTTGTTAGATGATGCTAAGAAATTGGCGAATAAAAACGTTAGCCTTTTAAAAGATGTCATTACGGCAGAAACACCTTTGATAGGTATTGAGCCTTCGGCGATTCTAACTTTCCGTGATGAATATCCTGATTTGGTAAATGATGATTTAGTAGATTCAGCAAAAGCTTTAGCCAAAAATGTCTTTATGATTGAAGAGTTTTTAGCCAAAGAAATTGATGCAAAGCGTATTTCTAAAAAGGTATTCACTACTGAAAAACGTTTAATTAAACTACATGGGCATTGTCAGCAAAAAGCATTATCTAGTTTAGTGCCAGCAAAGAAGACCCTTTCGTTGCCAGAAAACTACGAAGTACAAATTATTCCTTCGGGATGTTGTGGTATGGCGGGTTCTTTTGGTTATGAAAAAGAACATTTTGAATTATCAAACCAAGTAGGTGAATTGGTACTTTTCCCAACGATTCGTCAGCAAGGTGAAGATGTAATCATTGCTGCTTCTGGTACAAGTTGTCGTCATCAAATTCATGATGGTACTGGTAGGACGGCTAAACATGCTGTTGAGATTTTATTTGAGGCTTTGGTGTAGAGATTGTTCTTTTATCAACCAAAATCAATTATTTATAACATGTAGCGGTAGCCCTTGCGGTTACCGTTTGCATTTTATAGGGTTTTCTATTTCCTTAACAAAGCAATAATATACCAGTACAGTTTAATCCTCGTCCCTACTCTATCTTTGTAGCCATATCAACTTATCTATTTAACAGAAGTGGTTAGGTGAATCTTTTCAGATTCCCGACATCCGAATTCTGATAGTCAATAACAAAATCAACACATGGAATCAAGAAGAGAGTTTATCAAAAAAGCGTCTGTATTAGCCAGTGGGGCAAGTTTTCTAGGGATGTTACCTGCTTCTATTCAAAAAGCTATGGCCATTAACCCTGCCGAAGGAAGTACTTTCTGGGATGCTGAACATGTCGTGATTTTGATGCAAGAAAACCGTTCGTTCGATCATTGTTTTGGTACTTTACAAGGTGTCCGTGGTTTTAACGACCCACGTGCTATTACGCTCCCTAGTAAAAATAAAGTATGGTTACAACAAAACGAAAAAGGTGAAACCTTTGCTCCTTTTCGCTTAAACCTGCGAGATTCTAATGCCACTTGGATGAGTTCATTACCACACTCTTGGGAAAACCAAGTGGATGCTCTGAACGGTGGTAAAAATGACAAATGGCTTCATGTAAAACAATCTGGACATAAAGAATATAAAGATTTACCCCTGACACTGGGTTATTATAATCGTGAGGATATTCCTTTTTATTATGCTCTGGCAGATGCTTTTACGGTATGTGATCAAAATTTCTGTTCTTCGTTAACAGGGACAACGCCTAATCGTTTATATTTATGGACGGGTACGATTCGTGAGAAACAAGATTTTTCTTCAAAGGCTAACGTTAAAAATGAGGATGTTGATTATGGCAAATGGGCTAAATGGAAAACGTTTCCTGAACGCTTGGAAGAAAATGGTATCTCGTGGAAAATATATCAAAATGAAATCAGTTTGCCTACAGGCTTAGAGGGTGAAGGCGATGCTTGGTTAGCTAATTTTACGGATAACCCTATTGAATGGTTTGAGCAATATCAAGTAAAATTTTCACCAGAATACTATCGCTATATTCAGGAGGTAGTGAAGTTTTTACCAAAAGAAATTGAAAAACTGACTAGCGAAATCCCTACGCTTGCTGCGGGTAGCGATGCTTTGAAAAAAGCAGAAAGGGCTTTGGCACAGAAGAAAATGTACTTAAAAATTGCTCAGGAAGATATTGTTAATTATACACCAGAGAATTTTGCAAAGCTTTCTGCTTTCCAGCAAAACATTCACCAGAAAGCATTTACTAACAACCGCAACGACCCACATTTTCACGAGCTTACTTCATTAGAATATACTGACAATGGTATAGCCCGAAAGCTAGAAGTTCCTAAAGGGGATGTCTTGTACCAATTCCGACAAGATGTAACTACTAACCAATTACCTGCCGTTACGTGGTTGGTTGCTCCCGAAAACTTTTCTGATCACCCAGGCGCTCCGTGGTATGGGGCTTGGTATTTATCAGAAGTGATGGATATTCTTACGCAAAATCCAGAGGTTTGGAAGAAAACTATTTTCATTTTAGCGTATGATGAAAACGATGGTTATTTCGACCATATTCCTCCTTTCCTTCCTCCACATCATAAAATAGCTAATACTGGCAAAGTATCATCAGGCATTGATGTGTCGGTAGAACAAGTGAATATTAATGATGAGAAAAAACGTGGTTATAAAAATCCAGAAACCGAAACACGTGATGGTGCTATCGGTTTAGGTTTTAGAGTACCTTTAGTAATTGCTTCGCCTTGGAGCAGAGGAGGCAATGTATGCTCTGAGATATTCGACCATACTTCTATCCTACAGTTTTTAGAGAAATTTCTGAGCAAAAAAACGAAGAAAAATATCAAAGAAGAAAACATTTCGGAATGGAGAAGAACTATCTGTGGAGATTTGACATCGGTATTTAAACCTTACAATGGCGAGAAAATAGCGCTCCCTACTTTTGTTGAAAAAGAACCTTTTATTCAAAGCGTACATAAAGCTAAATTCAAGAATGTACCGTCTAATTTCAAGGCTTTATCGGCGACAGAAATCAGCGAAGCTAATACAAAAGGTACTGCATCTGACCTAATGCCTAAACAAGAAAAAGGGATTCGTAAAGCTTGTGCGTTGCCTTATGAATTATATGTAGAAGGTAGTTTGAGTGCTGATAAAAAATCCTTTGATATTACTTTCTCGGCTGATAATAAAGTATTTGGCACAAAATCAGCGGGGGCTGCCTTTACAGTTTATGCTCGCCAATCATTGGCACAAAAAGATGAATTACATACACGCAATTACGCTGTAAAAGCTGGCGATATATTAAAGGATAGTTGGCAATTAAGTGATTTTGGTGATAATCAATATCATATAGAGGTGTATGGTCCGAATGGTTTTTTTAGGTGTTTTAAAGGAAATACTATAAATCCTAAGGTTGAAACGACACTAACGTATCAAGGCACTAAACCAAGTTTGACAGGAAATGCTGTCTTGATGCTAAAAAATACTGACGCACAAACACTACGTTTTGTCATTGAGGATATGAGCTATAAGACAGGCAAAAAAGTAGTAGAAGTAGCCAAAGGCAAAACGGTGTCTGTACCTTTAGATTTAGCAAAAAGTCATGCATGGTATGACGTTTCAGTAAAAATTGAAGGAAACCCAACCTTTGAGCAACGTTATGCAGGACACATTGAAACTGGTAAAGAAAGCTATACTGACCCAGCTATGGGGCAAATGATATAAGTACATTTTAACTTTCTAAAGATTTTTCTACAGATTAGACAACTTTTAAAAAGTTGTCTAATCTAAAACCCCTTCACAAGCTAACCCCCCATTAACATTATAAAAAATCAAACTTAATGCTACAAAAACCATTACTCAGCTTAATTTTAGAGAAAATTTGCTCAACCTACTCAGCATGAAAATCATAAAACTCTTAAAAATTAGCTCGCTGGTTTATTTATTGATTCCTACTTACCTTTTTTTACTGACATGGGTAAAGCTTGAAGTTGGTATCTCTGCTTGCTTAATAATTAGTGCTTTTGCTTTTCAGTATCTTAAAAATCTTCATTCTTATGATTTTCGTATCCTAAAAACCCCACTCTCTTGGCTTACGGTTTTAGTGGCTTTTATCCTTGCTTTAGTTATTAATTTATTGGTAGGTATTGGTGAATTCAGAGAGCAATCCATTGATTTCATGGCAAATAACCTAAAATACCGCGACCTTGTACAAAACCAATGGCCTTTGTATTATCCAACATTTAAGGTTTATATGTGCTACTATCTGGGCTATTATTTACCTACAGCTGGCTTGGGCAAAATCGTTGGATTAGAATATTGTCGGTATATCTCTTTGGCTTGGAGTACCACTGGTACTTTTTTAGTATTTATGTGGGCAAGTACTTTTTTAGATAAATATAGGATTATGGCTATTGCTGTAATCGTCTTGTTTTCAAACGCTTGGCTATGTTATAAAGTCATTTATTGGCTAGATTTTCAATCTTATATCTATCCCCCCTATCATGTAAAACTCAATGCTTTCTGGCTAATGCGTCCGCCTTTTTGGGATGGATTTTCTTTAGCACCACAACATATTTTGCCTGCTTGTTTGGGTGCTTGTTTTATGTTAGAAGCCAACTTTGTAAAGAGAGTGAATTTAGATGAAATCTTATTGATGTTATTAGCAACCATGTATTGGAGTCCGTTAGCAAGCATTGGCATTTTTCCTTTTGTTCTGTACTATTATCTAAGTAATTGGTCAGTGTTCTTTCAATGGAAAAGCGTTTTACTGAAGATAGTGTTAGTGATAGGCTTTAGTCCACTAATGATTTACTTCCTGAGTACGCAAGGGGTAAATCATGGTAATACCTTATTTATGTGGCAAGCAGGAATTAATCAATGGTATTGGTGTTATCTTTTTTACATCGTTTTCAATTTCCTAACGTGGTATTTTTTCCTAAGACAATTCGAGCATCCTTTCAAAAAGATGGTAGAGGTTTCATTGTTGTTTCTCGTCATTATCCCCTTGTATAAAATCGGTATTGCTAACGATTTAAACATTAGGGCTTCTATTCCTGCTATGCTCATTCTTACGGTTGCCATTGCTTATGTTTTTGTGCATCACCGTAGTCGCAAAATATTTTATTGGTTGGGCATTGTATTCTTTTTTATTAATACTTTGCCTACTTTACATCAAGTTTATAAAAGCATTTTGCCTTCAAAACCACAGACTACCATCGTAAAAGCGGACTATAGACAATTGCATAATATGCTATCTTTCCAGCAAGTAATGTATGGCGATAGCACGGCTACACTGGAATATTCTTTGAAGAATGGCTCTTTTTTTGAGAAGTGTTTTTTGAAGAAGTGAGGGTATTTTAAAAATTCCGATTGTTCTCTTGAGACTGTTAATATCTCATATTTTCTATTCGCTGGTGGCTTAAGTCCTACTGAGTACCCATATCTTTTAAAAAGTTAAAATAAGGATATGATTATTGATAAAATTGATTCAAATAGGCTTAAATCGTCTTTCAAACCGAGCTTTGGTAGCCTCATGTCACAGCATGACTATGTGAAGCTTTTATCTCTAGTGAGGGACTTAAGTCCCTCGCTAGAGATAAAATATTGATTATTAGTTATTTATATACTTTTGGGTAATCAGTAGGATTTAAGTCACCCGCTAATAGAAAATGAATTTTGAGAATATAAAATAAGGCCTTCTCCATCAAAAATATTATGGTTAGTTTAATTTTAAGTCAAAATAATATTTCCTAAAAAACAAAAAACTCCCGCTCAAGTGAACGAGAGTTTTAGAAACCTAACCACTAAATATTTAAAATTTTACTGAGCATTTAAAGACGCTAATCTTATTTTGAGCAATTTCTTTTTGCTCAAGATTATAGTTGATGCTACTTTTCTGTTGTCTTTATTAACTTTTACTAGTCCTATTTCTCTTCGACTATCCTGTCAGTATTATCCATTAGAACTGTCTGATAGTTTTCTATTTATACATAAACCATAGAGCGTTTATCTGCATTATCGCTTCTTCACTAGTACGATAAAAAATATCTTTAGGTGACGGGTGTAATCCAATTATTTTTTATTCTTTCATCTACTTTATTGAATTTATCAAAAACGTGCGGACTAGTAATTGAGTTATCTAGAACAGGGGGTGGATTTGTGTAAAGGATTGATATTTAGGATTTATAGAAGTGGAATATCACTAGCATCTTGGGCAAAGGTAGAAATTGGGTGTAAAAACAAAAAAATAAAAGAGTCCAAACTTATAAATCTGCACTTATTTATTGAGTGAATTAGTGAATGAGTGAGTTGTGAGTTAGCGAATTGTGAGTTATTGGGGTGGGAATAAATTAAATAAAACTAGTAGATAATAATCAAAAACATTACCTACTAAAAATCACTAATCCATAATTATAATAACACACTAATTCACAATTAATAACTCACCCATTCACTAACTCACTAACTTACACCCGTCTTTCTTTGCGGTATTCTGCTGGGGTTTGGTTTGCGTATTTTTTAAACACTGCATAAAAAGAGGATTTTGAATTGAAACCACATTCATAACCTATTCCTTCCAAAGTAAGGTGGGTATATTCGGGTGTTATCAGTTTCTTTTTAGCTTCTTCTACCCGATAGGTATTCACAAAATCGAAGAAGTTCTTTTGGAAATGCTGATTCAAGATTTTAGATAATTGATAGCTAGGAATCCCTAAATCGTCTGAGAGTATCTTAATAGTAAGTTCAGGATTCAGATAAGGTTTATTAACCTCCATAAACTGGAGCAAAGTATTGATAAAACTATCGTCGAGCGTTGGCATAGCTACAACGACTTTTGTTTCATCCAATTTTGGAATTCCCTTTTGATGTATTTCTTCTGAAAAAGTTTCTAATGTAGTAAACAGCTCTGGATGAGCATATGCTTTCCAAGCAACAAAACTTAAAATTGGTAATTGCATCAGTGGCACATAAGGAAAAAACTTGATACTTATCAGGCCATATCCCAAGGGCAATACGAAGTGGAAAATCATCAAAAAAAGTAAAATATTAAACAGCCAAACCAGTCGTAGCTTTTCGATATTCGAGAAGTAAGTAGTTAACGCCAAGCGGTATTTCAATACTGCTACCAAACTAGCTACCAAATAAGCAACATTTGAAAGATAGAGTAATAAATGGTAAGGTCTGTTGACAGGATGTTTATCAAGCTTGATCAGTGCTACATACTGATGAATTTCGTTAGAAGGGATAAAAAACAGTTTACCATAAAAGAAAATAGTAGCGACAATAGCAGGTACAAAATGTAGATAAGTAGTGCCTTGGTATTTTATCGTTTTGCCCGTATAAGTCTTCACAAAAAAGTACAACAATACACCCCAAAGAAATCGAAACCCTGCGCTAAAATGAATAAAGTAAGGAATATGATTAATAATATCAGACAGTCGGAAAGCAAAAAAATGCAGATTGCTAATGGCTTGCAATAAAAAAAGTAGGCCTAAATAAAGATTACTTTCCGCATTGTTATGTCGGTTTCTCAGAAAGAAAATAGCCAAGCCCAATAAAAATAAAACACTCCCAAAGCCAATCCAATTAAAAAGCATTTTGTTCAATCGATTTTAAAACTCAGTATTTCAATAAAGTCCAAAATCAAATTTACACAAATTTTGTGTTTTATGATATACTGATACCGAAAGCTCAATAAGCACCACGTAATCTATCTGCCAGTTCGTTAGGCAATGGGCTTTGTATAAGTGCCTCCGCAGCTTTTTCTACGTCATATTCCACACGCTTAAAAGCAACTTCAATCTCTGATGAATCGGGATGGACTGTTAGTAGTACATAACACCCCCTTATATCTCCATCTTTGGGTTTGCCTAAAGAACCTATGTTGATAATATGCTTTTTCTTACCATCTCGCTCTATTACCCGATGATACGGTTTATGTGAATGACCAAAACATAAAATATCTGCCTTGGCTTCTACCATGATGGCGTCTACATCATCTGCATCCATATCTGGCAAGATATACTCCGTAATACTTCTCGGACTAGCATGTACCATCAGCATTTGTTTCTCTGTGCCTTGAATAAAGAACGATAGTCGGATATGGTGTGGTAATGACAATAGATATTCACGATGCTGTTTTTCTATGATATCATAGGCATACTTGCTAGCTGTTATTTCACTTTCAGATTCAAAAGGTAGCGTAACTTTAATATCATGATTGCCCGCTAGCGTAGCAATTCTTCTTGATTTAATAGCTTCAATTACTTCGTTTGGCCAAATGTGGTATCCTACCAAATCGCCCAAGCAATAAATGGTATCAGGCTTTTGCTGTTCTACATCAGCAAAAAAAGCATCTAAGGCAAGCACATTGGCATGTATATCACTGAACAAGGCAATTTTCATACGTTTATGATTGTAGTTGAGCTTCCGTTGAATAATATTTTTTCCTAAACCAAAAGGCTAAATTTACCAAGGCAATCAGTGCGGGAACTTCAACCAAAGGACCTATTACTCCCGTAAATGCCTCACCACTGTTAATCCCAAAAATACCAATGGCTACGGCAATTGCCAATTCAAAATTATTACCTGTAGCTGTAAAAGCGATAGAGGTACTTTTGGAATAATCTGCCCCAAATGTTTTACCCACAAAAAAGCTTAGGACAAACATAATGACAAAGTAAATCACTAAAGGAATGGCTATTAACACAACATCAAAAGGGATTTTCACGATTAATTCTCCTTTTAAGCTAAACATTATTACTATTGTAAAAAGTAAGGCTATCAAGGTAATGGGTGAAATAAAAGGTACATACTTTGTTTGAAACCATTCTTCTCCTTTGATTTTTATCAACATATATCTACTAATAAAGCCTGTCGCAAAGGGAATCCCCAAATAAATAGCTACGCTTTCCGCAATTTGTCCAATGGTAATATTAACTTCAAGTCCCGTTAAACCAAAATATGGGGGCAGAATAGTAATAAACACATAGGCATATACACTGTATAAAAGTACTTGAAAGATACTGTTGAGGGCTATTAGACCTGCGGCATATTCTCGGTTTCCTTCCGCTAATTCGTTCCAGACCACCACCATGGCTATGCATCGAGCCAGCCCTATCAGGATTAAGCCAATCATATAGGCAGGGTGTTCTCTTAGAAAAGTAATGGCTAATAAAAACATCAAGATTGGTCCAACAAGCCAGTTTAATATCAAAGAAGCTGTTAGCACTTTGGTGTTTTTGAAGACTTCGCCCATGTTTTCGTATTTTACTTTGGCCAAAGGTGGATACATCATCAGTATCAAACCAATTGCCAAGGGTACATTGGTCGTGCCATGAGAGAACGAGTTAATAAAAGTAGCAGTTGATGGGGAAAAATAGCCCAAGCCAACGCCTATCCCCATTGCTAAGAATATCCAAAGGGTGAGATAACTATCTAAAAAGCTCAATTTTTTACGTTCAGCTACGGGAGTACAATGATTGGCAGACATATTTATTGAATATTTGAAAAGACAAAAAGAGTTTCTTGGGCAATCTGACGCGACCGTTCTTCATATTTAGCCTCTTGAAGTGGTGTATTATCAAAAGCCTTGGGGTCGTCGTAAGTAGTACCTATTCGCAGTTCTACGCCAGGGATAAAAGGACAGTTTTCTTCTGCATCCGAGCAAGTCATGATGGCAGCAAAATGTTCTTGTGGATTTACGGCATCATTATATACTTTTGAAAAACAAGTAGTGCTTTCATTTTCACTAAACTGCACGGTATAAACAGGATTGTTAGTATTGTCACTACTTTCAATTAAAAAGCCTGTTCTTTTCAGTGCATTAATAGCATTGATATTAAAAGCTGTGGCTTCTGTGCCACCAGAATAGGTTTTCACATTTTGCACACCATAATAGGATGCCGAAACGGCAGCCCAAATTTGCCCGAAATGACTTCTTCTCGAGTTGTGCGTACACACATAAACCAATTGGATAGGCTGGTTAGCATCTTTCTTAGCTTGAATGTATTTACTAATTTTTAGCAACAAAGTTTGTCTTTGTTCAGGAATAGTATCGAATGAATTAACTAATTCATCGCATAGATTTTTGATTGGAGGATACATTATTTCAATAATTTTAAGCTATTAACAGCAAGATTGGGTTTTGGGAGTATAACCATCGAAAAGGGCATTCAAAATATCTTGAAATTTCTTCCATGTGTTCTCGTCGATACAATAACAAATGGCATTTCCTTCAATATCGCCTTTAATTAATCCAGCATTCTTTAACTCCTTTAAATGTTGTGATATGGTTGCTTGTGCCAAAGGCAATTCATTTACGATATCTCCGCAAATACATGAATCTACCTTTATTAGATAGTCCAGAATGGCAATTCTTGCAGGGTGTGCTATGGCTTTAGCAAGCGTTGCTAATTGGTTTTGACGTTCCGTGAAGTGGTCAGTTTTGGTCGCTCCCATGTTTTTTATTTATTTATCGCAATATTACGATAAACATTTCAAAACGACAAATAAGCTGCGAAGAAAGAAGATAAATTAATAATTTATTAAACCTACCAATTATCCTCATGAACAAACATTTGACCAATTGATTGTCAGATAATACACAACCATGATTATTTATCCGCTATTCATTATAAACTTTTGCAGTTTTCTATTTTTAATGAATATCTTGCACAGCATATAACATAGTTTTTATATTGAGCGTTGAATATTATATAGATTACCATAAAATTCCTTTACAAATGAAAAAACTACTTTTAGCAGCTTGCTTACTCTTTGGGTCAGAAAGTTTGTTTTCACAACAAAAATCAAACTATAGTCAGTACGATTTGTTCAACCCTTTGTTCAATTATACGCTCTCTACTCCCACTAGAAGTGGAACAGGGGCACCTGGGACTACTTACTGGCAAAACTCTGCAGATTATAAAATCAATATAGCATTAGACGACGAAAAAAATATAGTTGAAGGCGATGTAGAAATTACCTACAAAAATGCTTCGCCTGATAAATTAAATTTCTTATGGTTGCAATTAGACCAAAACCAATTCAATACTAAATCACGCGGAGGACTTACTACGCCTATCAATGGTGGTCGTTTTGGTAACACAAGTTTTGAAGGAGGTTATCAAATAAAGTCGGTAACTATTGATGGTAAACCTACCGAATTTTTAGTAAATGATACCCGTATGCAAATCAAATTGGCATCACCACTGGTTGAACGCACTGGTATTACTAAAATCAAAATCTCTTATTCTTTCCCTATTCCAAAATATGGTTCAGACCGTATGGGAACGCAAGAAGTAAAAAACGGAACTATTTACGAAATGGCTCAGTGGTATCCGAGGATGTCTGTTTACGATGATATTGAAGGCTGGAACGTACTTCCATACTTAGGGGCTGGCGAGTTCTACTTGGAATATGGCAATTTTGAATATGCTGTAACGGTACCTGCTTCGCATATCGTAGTGGGTTCTGGAGAATTAGTTAATCCAAATGATTGTTGGACTGCTGAGCAAATCAAACGTTTTGCAGAAGCATCTAATAGTGATAAAACTGTAACAATTTTAGGCAAAGATGAAGTAGGAACAAGTACATCTCGCCCAAAAAAAGAAGGAAAAATCACTTGGAAATTCCGTTGTACGAATGCCCGCGACGTAGCTTTTGCTAGTTCAAAATCATTTATCATTGATGCTGCCAAAATCAATTTACCAAGTGGTAAAAAATCATTAGCGATGTCAGCTTATCCTGTTGAATCAGCAGGCGATAAAGCATGGGCTCGCTCTACTGAATATGTAAAAGGTTGTATTGAATATTATTCTAAATGGCTTTATGAATACACTTACCCAGTAGCAACTAACGTAGCAGGTTCTATTAGTGGTATGGAGTATCCGGGTATTGTATTCTGCGGAATGCGCGACCAAACCGAAGGTCTTTGGGGTGTAACAGACCACGAATTTGGACATAACTGGTTCCCAATGATTGTAGGCACTAACGAACGTAAGTTTGCTTGGATGGACGAAGGCTTTAATACTTTTATTAACTTTTATTCTACCGACAATTTTAACAATGGAGAATACAAAGGCAATAAAATAGATATGCACCAGATGTCGAAACAACTTTTCAGAGAATCTGCTGAGCCAATTATGAATATTCCTGATGTTATTCAACCAAACGGATTAGGCTATGAAGCTTATTACAAACCTGCTATCGGCTTAAAGCTATTGCGTGAGCAAATACTCGGACAAGAACGTTTTGATTATGCTTTCCGTGAATACATCAAACGTTGGGCGTTTAAGCACCCAACTCCTTATGATTTCTTTAAGACGATTGAAGATGCTGCTGGCGAAGATTTATCTTGGTTCTGGAGAAGTTGGTTCTATGAAACTTGGAAACTTGACCAGTCTGTAAAAGATGTACAGTATATAGAGCAAGACCCTAAAAACGGTGCAATTATCGTTATTGAAAACTTAGAGAAATTAGCAATGCCTGCCGTAGTAGAAATGGAAATGGTAGGTGGAACAAAGGAACGAGTTACACTACCAGTAGAAATTTGGCAGAGAGGCGGTACTTGGACTTTTAAAACAACGACCAACTTACCACTAAAATCGGTAACAATAGACCCCGACCACGTTTTCCCAGATTTCAATTCAAAAAACAATACTTGGAAGCCACTGAATTATAAGGCTCCTAAGCCGAATTAAAAATGTATAAAAAAGGGTTAGCCAATGGTTGACCCTTTTTTATACATTTTAGTAAATTTATAATGACGAAAAAGCAATGTGTAATTTTTGCACATTGCTTTTTCTAATATTAATTTAATAGCCTAAAACAAACCCTTACCTTATTATGCAAAATACAGATTGGCTAGCAATGGCTAAAAGAATTCAGGCAATTGCTCAGGCTGGATTATTTTATACCGAAAGTCCTTATGATAAAGACCGTTACCAAGAATTATCAGACCTCAGTGTGCAAATTTTAGAAAATTTGACAGATGAGCCTATCGAAAAATTTGGGGCTTTGTTTACTGAAGAACGAGATGGATACCAAACACCTAAAGTAGATGTAAGAGCAGTAGTCTTTAATAAAAAGGGCGAAATTCTGATGGTAAAAGAAAGAGTAGACGACCGTTGGGCATTGCCAGGGGGCTGGGCAGATGTCGGTTATACACCTTCGGAAGTGGCAGTAAAAGAAGTACGCGAGGAAACTGGATTGGATGTAAAAGCTGTTCGTTTATTAGCCGTAATGGATAAGAAAAACCATCCACATCCACAGGAAGCTTGGTATGTATATAAGCTATTTATTCTTTGTGAGAAAATAGGTGGTGAGATTTTAGTAAATACTATGGAAACTTCAGATATTCAATATTTCGGTATCGAGAACCTCCCTCTCCTTTCAGAACCTAGAAATGTGCTTTCACAAATTGAAATGATGTTTGAGTACAAAGATAATCCTGAAAAAGAGGTATATTTTGATTAGCTGTGAGCTTTGAGCTATCAGCTTTGAGCTTTTTATTAACAATTTAAAAACTCAAAGCTCATTGCTCACAGCTCAAAGCTTTTTCAATACTTCAATACAATCGTAGTATCGTTCTTAAAATATCTTTTTACCGTCACGTCGAAGCTTCCCGCTTTTTTAATTAACGTATTTTTCGGCATCAACAAATCCCCTAGCCCAGCTTTCTCATTTCCCAAATCTACTGTTTGTACTTCTCCTTTGGCATCAATTATTTGAAACATATAGTGAATCTCATTATCTGGAGGAATAATATTAACCCATTTTTTAGCAACTTTTCCATTCCAAGCCATTTCTTTGATATCATCAACACCTTGATATACACCGTGTGCATCATTTTTACTTCTAACGTAGTCTATCGCATAAATAATGATGACCACACCCACAATCAAAGGGGTTAACTTACTTGATAATAAACTCGGGTCTTTGGCAGAAGAATTACTTGCTCCGCCAAGCATATTGCCAATTAAAGGCATTTTTAATTTTGGGCGAGGTGGACGACGACGTGGAGATGCTTGTTCCATTATTTGCTGTTGTTTAATATCAAAGGTTAAATATAGATAATATATCGTAAAAACTATATTTTTAGTTCATTATTTTAATGAGCAAAAAATATTAAATAAATAAAGCTCCCTTTAGCTTATTGTATAACCGCTAAACATAGTTTTTGTAAAACACTGATTATAAAGGCATTATTTTTGAGGGATATGTTTTTAAGACTTTATAAAGTACCAATCTGCAATATTATTATACAGAAATTGTTTTTAAAAGCGTTGAATGAACTAAATTTGTAAGTATTCTATTTTTAGTTTGTAATACAAATGATTGAGAAAATTAATTCAATCATTACTTCTAAATGATTAAAACCCAATACAATGATAAATTCAATCACAAAAGCAGTAACAAAACTGTTTGGTACAAAATCAGAAAGAGACATCAAGGAATTGATGCCTTACGTGATTAAAACCAATGCAGAATTTGCTACTCTTCGCAATCTTTCAGACGAACAGCTCCGTCAACAAACCGCTGACCTAAAGGCTATTATACAGAAAAACCTTGCAAAAATTGATGCCGAAATTTCTGATTTAAAATTAGAAGTAGAAGCTAACCAAGAGATGTCTGTTGATGCTAAAGAAACAATTTTCAATCAAATTGATAAATTACAGCTTGATCGTGATAAACAACTAGAGGTAGTATTACTCGAAATTCTTCCGAAGGCCTTTGCCGTAGTGAAGGAAACCGCCCGAAGGTTTACCGAGAATAAGAAACTGGAAGTAACCGCTACGGTTCACGATAAATTTATTGCCGCTAAGAAGAAAAACGTTGAGATTGTTGGTGAAAAGGCCATCTGGCATAACAAATGGCTTGCGGCTGGTAATGAAATCGAGTGGAACATGATTCACTACGATGTTCAGCTAATTGGTGGTGTGGTACTTCACCAAGGTAAAATTGCTGAAATGGCAACGGGTGAAGGTAAAACATTAGTTTCTACTTTACCTTGTTACTTAAATGCTTTGGCTGGGCAGGGTGTACACTTAGTAACTGTAAACGATTACTTAGCTAAACGTGACTCTGAGTGGAATGCTCCTTTATTTGAGTTCCACGGGTTAAAAGTTGACTGTATCGACAAACACGACCCTAATACGGAGGAACGTCGTCAGGCTTATTTGGCAGATATTACTTACGGAACTAACAACGAATTTGGTTTTGATTACCTACGTGACAATATGTCACGTACTCCAGAAGAACAAGTACAACGCAAGCACCATTTTGCCATGGTCGATGAGGTCGATTCAGTTTTGATTGATGATGCGCGTACACCTTTGATTATCAGTGGACCGATGGCCCGTGGTGATGAGCAAGAGTTTGATGTCTTCAATCCTTTGGTGGCTCGTATGGTTGAGCAACAAAAGAAATTGGTACAAGATTTCTTGGTAGAAGCTAAGAAATTAATTGCTGCTGGTAATAAAAAAGAAGGTGGTTTAGCTTTATTCCGTGCTTTTAGAGGTTTACCAAAATCTCGTCCAGTGATTAAATACTTGTCTGAAACAGGTATCAAGCAGATTTTACAAGAAACAGAGAACATCTATTTGGCTGAAAATCAGAAATTGATGCCTGAAGCAGATGCCCCTTTGATGTTTACAATTGAGGAGAAAAACAACCAAGTAGAGATGACTGAAAAAGGTCTGAACTTCATGACTCGCATGGTTGAAAACCCTGACTTCTTCGTTATTCCTGATTTATCGGTTGATTTGAACCAAATTGAGCAAGCAGTAGGCATTACAGAACAAGAACGTTTGATTAAGAAAGAAGCTTTAATCCGTGATTATTCTGCTAAAACACAACGTATCCATACGGTTAGCCAATTGCTAAAAGCCTTTACATTATTTGAAAAAGATGTAGAATATGTATTGGATGAAGGTAAAGTAAAAATTGTAGATGAGTCTACTGGTCGTATTATGGAGGGACGTCGTTATTCAGACGGTTTGCACCAAGCCATTGAAGCCAAAGAAGGTGTAAACATCGAAGATGCTACCCAAACTTATGCTACGATTACTTTACAGAACTTCTTTAGAATGTACCACAAACTGTGTGGTATGACGGGTACTGCCGAAACTGAAGCAGGTGAATTCTGGACGATTTACAAATTAGATGTTGTAACGATTCCGACAAACCGTAAGATTTCTCGTTTCGACCACGAAGATAAAGTTTATAAAACCGTTCGTGAAAAATACAATGCCGTTGCCGACGAAATTCAAGAATTAGTAAATGCTGGTCGCCCTGTGTTGGTGGGTACAACTTCTGTTGATAACTCTGAATTATTAAGCCGTATGCTTACAATTCGTAAAATTCAACACAATGTATTGAACGCGAAACAGCATGCTCGTGAAGCAGATATCGTAGCAGAAGCTGGTCAGGCGAGCAAAGTAACCATTGCTACCAACATGGCGGGTCGTGGTACGGATATTAAGCTATCACCAGAGGCTCGTGCAGCAGGCGGTTTGGCTATCGTAGGTACAGAAAGACATGAGTCACGAAGAGTTGATAGACAGTTGAGAGGTCGTGCGGGTCGTCAAGGTGATGTAGGTTCGTCTCAATTCTTCCTTTCATTAGAAGATGACTTGATGCGTAAGTTCGGTTCAGACCGTATCGCAAAAGTGATGGACAGAATGGGTATGGAAGAAGGCGAGGTAATTCAACACTCGATGATTACTTCTTCAGTAGAGAGAGCTCAGAAAAAAGTAGAAGAAAACAACTTTGGTATTCGTAAACGTCTATTAGAATATGATGACGTAATGAACTACCAACGTAATGCGATTTATAAGCGTCGTCAAAATGCCCTTTTCGGTGAACGTTTGGCTTTGGATATTGCTGATAATACATACAATGTATGTTCTGAAATCATTCAAAATAACATTAGTTACGATGAATTAGAATTACGTTGTATTGAAATTTTAGGCATTGAACCTCCGTTTACACGTGAAGAAATCGGCAGATTGAATACACAACAACGCACTACACGTTTGTACGATGCTGCTGAAAAGCACTATCATACCAAAAACAAAGGGTTGGCTGAAAAAGTAGTAGCTTTTGCAAAAGAAGCCATTACGCATGGTTATGCAGGTATGCAAGTGCCTTTGGTAAGTGGTTCAATGATGTCTCAACTATTTGCTGATGCTCAAGAAACTATCGATACCAACGGTCGTAAATTGATTCAGGAAATGGAAAAATCAATCGCTTTAAGTTTGATTGACCAAGAGTGGAAAGAGCATTTACGCGATATGGACGATTTGAAACAATCAGTTCAAAACGCAAGCTTCGAACAAAAAGACCCTTTATTAATTTATAAATTTGAAGCTGTTAAGTTATTCGAGCGTTTCTTAAGTAGAATAAACTTAGATACAGTAAGCTTCTTGATGAAAGCAGATATGCCAGAAGTTCAAGAAGCCGAAGCACCAGCACCGCAACGTCGTCAGGCTCCACAGCCTAAACTACAAGTACAAAAAGATGAAGCTATTTCATCTTTATTGGGTGGTTTAGCAGGTGGCAGAGGTGACGAAAATGATTATCATGACCCAAGTACTCAGGTAGTTGAAAAAGTTGCTCCACGTCAAGCAGTAAAAATTGCTGACCGTAACCAAAGAGTAACGGTTCAATATCGTGATGGTTCAATCAAAGAGAACATCAAATACAAAACAGTAGAACAAGATGTAGAAAAAGGCATTGCGGTAGTAATTGCTTAATACTGTTTTGGTAAAATTCATTATAAATGCCTCAGTCGAAAGATTGGGGCATTTTTTTGTAATGCAGTTGCTCGGTTTCACCGAGTGACACCTATTCGTATAAGCCCTCTGGGCAAACTGTGAGTTCGGTATTATTTTTTGAGAACATAATAGAATTCAACACAAGGTATTTAAAACATATATCGTAGCTCAAATTTTAATCCTATTATCAAAAGTACTTTTGTAATTGTTCAAGAATTTGGGTAGTTTGCTTAAGCAAAAATTAGTAATCACTTTCAAAAAAATGACAATCAAAGAAGCAATCTTAAAAAGTTTAGAAGACATTGGTATTCAAACAAATTATAGTGATGTAACTAATCATATCATTAACCAAAAGTACTACGACTTTAAGGATGCCAAAACTCCTATGGCTACAGTTTCAGCTTTATTAGGTGATTTTATTAGACTTGGAGATACAAGAGTCAAAAGAATAAAAGAATCTGGAACATATTTTTATTACTTAACAAAAAATGAGTACCAGATAGATATTGAGATTTTAACAGGTGAATTAGAATCAAAAAATGCTAAACCAAAGAATAATAGAACTAAAACCTATGAAGAAAGAGATTTACACAAATTGCTAAGTAGCTATTTAAAAAATACAGAAATATACTCCAAAACTATCTTTCATGAACAATCAAATGGTAAAGATTCTAACCAAATTTGGACTCATCCAGACATGGTTGGAATTAAGTTTTTAAACCTTCAAACCAAAGTAAGTCAAAACTTTTTGAAATCAATTAATAGAGTAGATACTTTCAAATTATCCTCTTACGAAATCAAAAAAGAAATTAATAGTGACAGTGAATTAAAAAAAGCTTTCTTCCAAGCTGTTTCAAACTCAAGCTGGGCAAACTATGGTTATTTAGTAGCATTTGAATTTAGTGATAGTTTAACCGAAGAAATGGCGAGACTAAACCAATCATTCGGGATTGGCATTATCAAACTTGGCGCCAACCCTTACCAAAGCAAGATATTATTTCAAGCAAAATATAGAGATCTAGATTTCAAAACAATTGATAAACTTTGTAAAATCAATAAAGAATTTGAAGGTTTTATAGAACAAACTGAGAAATTAATGACCGCCGAAGAACGGTATCATAAATCAACAGAAAAAGAATTGGATGAATTTTGCGATAGATATTTCTCAAATGATACTGAAATTGAAAAATATTGTAAGGAAAAAATGATTCCTACTGAACAAGAATAAATCTTCCTGTAAAAGATAACTGAATCATTCCCTCCCAAACAATGTTACTCACTGATATCGCCCAATATCGCCTATTCAAACACCAACTTGTTGGGACAGGCTTTGTAGCGCCCAAAGACATATTGGCTTATTTTGGCGCTATGCAAGCACAAGATTATGCCATGGCAAAATGGGCTATTGGGCTAAGGCTAGGCATTAATGAAGAAGCCATAGAACAGGCTATCAATAACGCTGAAATCATCCGTACACATATTTTAAGGCCGACTTGGCACTTTGTTGCTGCCGAAGATATTCGCTGGATGTTGATGCTTACTGCTCCACAGGTAAAGCAAAGAAATGCAGTGATGTGTAAAAAATTTGAACTAGACAGCAATCTCCTAAATCATTGCAAGGCGATTATCGAGCAGACTTTAAGAGATAATCAGCACCTGACTCGTGATAAAATAATGCTTGAACTTAATAATCATGGCATTCAAACGGATGATATCCGTTCGGCATTAATTATGATGGATGCTGAACAAGACGGTATCGTTTGCAATGGAATGATGCAGGGCAAACAGTTTACCTATGCATTACTTGATGAAAGAGTTCCTTCTACAAAAATGCTTAGTAAAGAAGACGCATTAGCAGAATTAGCTAAAAGGTATTTTCAAAGTCATGGACCAGCTACCTTACAAGATTTTATTTGGTGGTCGGGATTAACTGCTGGTAATGCCAAATTGGCTTTAGAACTGATAAAACCAAGCCTTCATTTTTTTACGGTTGAACAGCAAACTTATTGGTTTACTGAACTGGCTAATTATAAAAGTCTGTCAACTCCAAGCATACACTTTTTGCCTGCCTTTGATGAGTTTTTAATCAGTTATAAAGATAGGTCAGCCTCCCTCACTCCTTCTTTAAACAAAGATATTATTACAACGAATGGTATTTTCAATCCTTCCATATTGGTAAATGGAAAAGTAGTAGGCTCATGGAAGCGTAGTTTCAAAAAAGATACAGTTCATATAGCAATGAACTTTCCTGATTCAACCATAGAAGCACAAGAAATCTTGAACGCAACAGAAAAATATGGAAATTTTGTAGGTAAGAAAGTAAACCTTAAAGTATAGAATATGACTCCAAGAATAGAGACCCTATCAGAAAAGAAATTAGTTGGCAAAGGTATCAAAATGTCTTTTGCTGATAACAAAACAAACATATTATGGCAAAGTTTTATGCCAAGAAGAAAGGGAATACACAATGCTTTAGGCAACGATTTATACTGTTTGCAAGTCTATACGTCATCTCATGATTTTATCAATTTCAATCCAACGGCAATTTTTGAAAAATGGGCAGCGATGGAGGTAAGTGATTTTGATAACATCCCAGAAGGTATGGAAGCCTTTACCCTTCATGGTGGATTGTACGCTGTATTTATCCACAAAGGAGCTGCTGCAACTGGTCCAAAAACTTTTCAATACATCTTCGGGACATGGTTGCCAAATTCTGAATATGAATTAGACCACAGAGTCCATTTTGAAATATTGGGAGATAAGTATATCAACGACGACCCAAATTCTGAGGAGGAGATTTGGATACCTATTAAGCAAAAACGGTTGAAAAGCCTTAAAGGTTGAAAGTAGCTTTGGTATTTTAGTAAAGTTTTTAAAAGCCAAGAAGCCTAATGTACAACACAATTAGATAAGTATTTCTTGATGTTATTTTTTAGTACTAAAGAGTGAATGTTATCAAAAAGTGAGTTATCCTCAAAAAAAATTAAAGTATCATAGATTTTTGACAATAAATAATTACTTTAGATACTGATAATTAAATACAAAAACTCCATTTCTATATTATTAAGTTGGACTTTTGCAAAAAATACCGTAATTATGAAAAAAACACTTATCTACTTTTTTACTCTGCTACTATTATGTCAAACAGGGTTTAGTAAACAATGGATAGTTTTTTCTGGAGAGTATATTCATAAGAATGCTCTCGTTGGACATACTTATGTTTCCTTTTTTGAGAAAAATGAAGAGGTTCAACAAACAGTGCATGTAGGTTCTTGGGGATTTTATCCTAAAAAAAAAGAAACTAAGATTCTATGGGGAAGCATTGTGCCAGGTACGATTAAAGATGACTATTCTACTCAAAAAGATGCTTCTGTAACAATTGAAGTAACTTCAGAAGAATATAATCTGTGTTTAGCAGTAGTTGACAGATGGAAAAGGCAAGTAAATGAGCTTAATCTTAAATATCAACTTTACAATAACAATTGTATTTCTTTTGTAAGAGATGTAGCGAATGTATTATGCAGAATACAACAACCACATGGTATGTATTTTACCCCTTCTTTATTTATTGATGAACTAAAGAGTTTGAATTATTCAGTTAATATTGAAAGTCAGTATAGTCTCAGTAATAATGAAATAAATTTTGGTGAAATAAAAGCTAAAAATTTATTTCTCAATAACAATACCGAGCTTTTTGAAATAGACAAGAATCATACTCCTTATAAATATGGTTTGCTTGTTCCAACATCTAATAATCAACTTGCTCTTCTTGGAAAATATCCAGTTGGTATTAATGTACTAGTCATAAATCATAAAACACGTAAAGCAACACTATGTAAAACTGTTTCTGTAAGGTATGATAATGATGACTCTAACGAGAGGCAAGTAATTACTGTATTAGATAAAAAGCAATTATACAATCAGTCAGATAATAATTTTAATCATTTTAATGCAATCCTCTATGCTGATAATATAACTTATAAAGAAATAGATAAATACTTATTGCAAGATAAACAACAAATAGAAAATATTGATAATGAGATAAGACAAAATAAGTATTTAGAGCAACTTTTAGAGGAGTTTGAAAATGAAGAATCTGTTCAAGCATATATGAATAGCTTAAATGATATTAAGCCCAAAATATATAATCTTAAAATTTCAGGTATAGACATAAAAGTAATAACTTATGGTTGGGAGTATGCGGCAGGGCCAAGGCTTCTAATGATAAATTCTAAGATTATACCACTAAATGGCTCTTGCTCTAGTGTAGAATTTCAAGCTTATAAATATGGAAATAATTATTTTATAAAATCTAATTCTGGGAAATGTGAATCAGGATATATTTTTGTTAAAGTTTTTGAAATCAAAGAAGATGATGTAATTGAAGAGTTTTCCGATAGTGGTTATTCTAATTGATATGAGATATTTGAGCTTTTTATTTCATTTTCTTGAATCAGACTTTGGCATAATGTTACATTAAATGCTAATAATACAGCAATTGAAAATTGCTGTATTATTAGCATTTATATTATTGGTTTTCATGGTATACTGTTACCCTAAATCTAGTCTAAACTAATCCACTGATTTTCTTATCTTTGAATACCAATAAGCCTTATACAAACATTAATCCCATGAAAAATACTTTCCTCTTCCTTATCACCATTTTTATAGCTGTTGCTTGTAAATCTAAAGTCAATACTAACGAAGCTCTCGTAAAACAATATTTCGAGCATTTCAATAAACATGAATGGCAAAAGATGGCTGATATGTACACTGAAACTGCCGACTTCAAAGACCCTTCCTTTGGTCAAGGAATTGTGAAACAAACAAGGGCACAAACTTTTAAAAAGTATAGTGAATTGAATCAACTATTTCCTGATTTGAAAGATTCAGTCGTCAATATTTATCCTTCGGGTAATACCCACATCGTAGTAGAATTTATCTCTACTGGCACTGCCCCAGATAAAACTACTTTTAAATTACCTATCTGCACGATTTTCACCATTGAAAACGGATTGATTACGAAGGACTTTACTTATTACGATAATTTTCAATAGTAGTCAAAAGTTGTTTTTTTAAAACAAAACGGAAATATAATACACATTTGCTAATATTTTTCCATAAAATAAGCCTTAAACTGACCTGTTTTACCTGCTTTTAGGCTTAATTGCCCTTGTTATCCTTAGTGGATTTAGCCAACTTGTAAGTACATCCAATCTAATTACGCTCTTATAACTATGGCTAGATTTTCTCTTATCTTACTTATTAGCTTTTGTGCGGCTTTATGGAATAACTCGAAAGCACAATCAAAAATAGATAGCCTTCTTCCTACACGTGGTTTTTGCATTACTGCTCCTAAAGCCCAGAAAATCGATGATTTTATTAAGTTTATCCAAGAGGAACTCGCTCCGCGACATGTAAATACGTTGATTCTACGCGTTGATTATAATTATCAATTTGAAAGTCACCCTGAACTCAGAGACCCTGAGGCACTTTCTAAAAAAGATGTTAAAAAACTGGTAAAGGTTTGCCAGAAAAACAATATCAGTATCATTCCTCAAATCAATTTATTAGGGCATCAATCTTGGGCAAGCACTACAACAAATCTCCTAAAGGTATATCCAGAATTTGATGAAACTCCTGCTGTAAAAATGCCTGAAAAATACGTTTGGCCTAATCCAGACGGATTGTATTGTAAAAGCTATTGTCCTTTACATCCAGGAGTACATAAAGTAGTTTTTGAGCTTGTGGATGAAATCTGCGAGGCATTTGAAAGCGAGGCATTTCATGCAGGAATGGACGAAGTGTTTTATATTGGCGATGATAAATGTCCACGATGTTCGGGAAGAGATAAAGCAGAGTTGTTTGCGGGAGAAGTAAATGAAATCAGAAATCATTTGGCATTAAAAAACAGAAAACTCTGGATTTGGGGCGACCGTCTCATTGATGGCAAAACAACGGGGATAGGTATGTGGGAAGCTAGCTTTAACAATACTCACAGAGCCATTGACTTGATTGCCAAAGACGTTACCATCTGTGATTGGCACTATGAACGTCCCGACCAAACGGCTGTTTATTTTGCGATAAAAGGGTTAAACGTAATCACTTGCCCTTGGAGAATGCCCAAATTTGCAGTAGCTCAAACACAGGATATGGTGAAATTCAGACAGTCAGCAACATCAACCATGAAACCACATTTTCAAGGAATGATGCAAACGGTTTGGTCTAGTGCTGAAGGTTTTTTAGATGAATTTTATGGAAGAAATTCCAATAAAGTAGCGGAAGAAAACACTTCTGCTAATTGTTTTAGAGCGATGTTTACAGAGATAAATCGCCTTGACAAATAACAATCTAACTTTATAAGCTGATGGAAACCAAACGTATTTTTTCAATCGATATATTCAGGGCATTAACAATGCTGTTAATGATTTTTGTAAATGACCTCTGGACATTGAAAGATATACCTCTTTGGTTAGAACACACCGAAGCCGAGCAAGATGGTATGGGGTTGGCTGATACGGTATTCCCGTGTTTCTTATTTATTCTTGGCATGGCTATTCCTTTTGCCATTAAAAATCGTATTGCCAAAGGCGACACTCCTCTACAGCTAACCAAACATATCATTACACGTTCGATAGCGTTGCTAATCATGGGCGTGTTTACAGTAAACGTACCAGAAATCAATGAAACAGCCACGGGGATGAGTAGTGAAGTATTCCAGATATTAATGGTGCTAGGCTTCTTTTTGATTTGGAATGTTTACCCCAAAACTGAAGGGTTGAAAGGTAAAATATTTTTAGGGCTACAGGCTTTAGGAGTAATCCTATTATTGATATTAGCATATATTTTTAAAGCTGGAACTCATGAAAATTTGGCAGGGATAACGCCCCAGTGGTGGGGAATTTTAGGGCTTATTGGTTGGACTTACCTCACGGCAGCCATCATTTATTTATTTACCTATCGAAAAACATCTTTACTCGTTTTTTTTACAGTATTTTTTAATCTCTTCGCCATTGCTGGTCATGCAGGATTGTTACAAAAAATTTGGAGTACTGGCCCTTCTGATTGGATTTTAGCCAATGGTGCTTTCTTTGCTTTCGCTTTTGCAGGTATCATGGCTAGTGTGTTGCTAGAACAATATGCTAGTTCTGAAAATCGTCAAAGATTGGCAGGGATTTATGTGATAATCGGTATCGTATTATTAATACTGGGCTTTGTACTAAGACAGTATTTTATTATTTCTAAAATTTTAGCAACGCCTACTTGGGTTTTCCTTTCCTGTGGTATTTCCTTTATTTTTTATGCTTTAATTTACTACGTCGTTGACATCAAAGAGAAGGCTCATTGGTTTAGAAGCATCAAAACTGCGGGTACTAGCACGCTGACTTGCTATTTGATTCCTTATTGGTATTATAGCATCGCTAACTTATCAGGCATTGCCTTGCCCGCTTTCCTCACTACAGGTATAGTAGGTTTAGTAAAATCATTGATTTACTCGTTTATCATTATTGGTATTGCTACTTTGCTGGGTAGAATAAATATTAAGTTAAAAATTTGAGGTTTGTGGCTCGACTTGGAAAGTCGTGCTACTCATCCTTTTAATTTATCTTTAATCAAGTCTAGGTTATCCTCATACGATGCCCCAATCGGAATTTCTATTCCTTGGATAGAAACTGTTTGTCTGGCTATTTTTTCTACTTTGCTATAAGCAATAATGTAGGAACGATGGATACGGACAAATAGCTTTTCTGGCAATACTTGTAAAATATCAGACATGGTTTGACGACTCAGCAACTTACCATTTTTCAACATAAAAGTGAGGTAATTCCCTTCGGCTTCGATGTAGAGTATATCATCAAAAAACACTTTTTCTTCTTCATAGCCCGTCTTGATAAAAATAAAATCTCGCTCCTCTCCTTCTTTCAATTGTTTGATAGATAGTGCCTTGTTGCAAGCTTTCATAAAACGAGCTAGCGAAAAAGGCTTTAAAAGATAGTCGAGGGCATCTAACTCAAAACCTTGAACAGCATATTCAGAATAGGCCGTAGTAAATATTACCATCGGTACTTTCTGCAAACAGTGTACAAACTCTATCCCCGATATGTCGGGCATTTTGATGTCTAAAAAAATAAGATCTATTTTATTGTTTTGTAGATATGGAATCGCTTCGAAGGCATCAGTAAAAGTTGCCTTCAAATCTAGAAAGGGAATTTTGGAGGCATGAATTTCTATTACTTCTAATGCTTTGGGTTCGTCGTCGATAGCAATGGCTGTCATTTTTTTATTGAGTAATTGGTTTCTTGAGTGATTAGTGATTGGTAAATAGTGATTAGAAATTTGTTTATAATTGATTACATTTTTCAAGTGTAATATATTTAAAGTAAAACTAAGTTACAGGCTTTTTGGATTAAAGTAACCACATGAATATTACTAATTATGTCAATCTATTTTAGGCAAGTACATCTAATCACCAATCACTATTTACTAATCACTAAAAAATAACAAACGTTAGTGCTACAAAATAATCTTGCTCTGATTGTTGAATATCTAAGCTATATCGTTGGGGGTAAATCAACTCTAGTCGTTTTTTTACATTTTCTAGCCCAATCCCAGACGAGTGTTTTTCTGTGTCATTTTCCTGTTTAGGGTGTAAGGAATTATGTACTTTAAAATAAAGTTTATTGGCATCAAAAGTAAGCGTAATATATATCCAAGAGGGTTTTCTGAAACTAATACCGTGTTTAAACGCATTTTCTACAAATGGATTCAGTAACATGGGGGCTATGTAAATTTCATGATTGAGTGTCTGTATATTTACCCGAATTTCTATCTCATGAGATTCATCCAACCGCATTCGTTGAATATCAATAAAATTCTCTAAATACTCTATTTCTTTACTAAGTGGAATACGGTCTTGGTGGTTTTCATGCAACATAAACCGCATCATATCGCCTAGTTTCTGAATGCCATTAGATGTCTTCTCTGCATTTTCTTTTAGTGCAACGGCATACAATGTATTTAAGGCATTGAACAAAAAATGGGGGTTGATTTGTGTGCGTAGGGTATTTAGTTCAGCCGATTTCTGAAAGACCTGTGTTTGTAATTGCTTTTTCTCTTCAAAGAACATCCACCTAATAATAGCAGAGACCCCTCCTAATACGTTTGGTAACATAACAGTGTCAAAACCAATAAAAGTTCTGACATAAATTTTACTCCAGAACAAATAGAGGACTACAAAATAAGTAAAAATCAGCAGGAAAGGTACAATCAGGTTTTCACGCTTGCTGTAATTAATTTTTCCAAAATAAGGAATTACCTTTTTATAACAGAAATGATGTATTCCAATGGTTAAGAATATCAGGATAACCCCTATAACAAGTCCTGAGCTTCCCACAATTAGGTTTGCTACTTCTCCAAAAAGGGTAAAAAAAATAATGATAACAACACTTATCCCTAAAATAATGTTACTTAATACCTGATGCTTAGCCTCCTTTTTTGCTTCATATAGCTCGGCGGTATAGTAATATAACTGAGCTATGACTTCGTACATAACAATAATAGCCATTACTGCAAAAGAGTCTGTTAATACATGTAATTTCCTATAAAGCGAAAACACCTTAAAACCAATTGGGTTGTTGAAAAACTCATCGTAGCGAAACCGCCAGAAAAGTTTATACTCTTTATATACATAACAACTTGCTATAACCAATATCACTGATAAGAGTAGCAGGATAATCGTTGTAATATCAATGTTCTTCTTTTTGATTTCAGGAAAAACAAGAAAATGAAAAATAGCCCATGCTCCAGCAAAAAACACTGCAGCGGCTATGGTTGGAAAAATGTTATTTACATATTGGTCATAGCCCGCTAAGTCTGCCCAGATAACACTGTTATCTACAGGAATATTTTGGAGGTATTCTATATCAGAATCAAAATCAGAAGCGATACCAAAGAGCCTCCTGACGACGTAAAGAGTAATGGCTAAAAGAATAAAAAACAATTCGTAAGGTCTGAGTCTCTCGTGTGCATTCATGTCGTTTTTTTTTCTTCAAAACTAGTATGCTAGCCTTTTGCGTATTTTAAAATGTTTTAAACACATAGATATTTGGGGTGAAATGTAAGATGTTATCATTTTTGAAGGGTAAAGTGAGTATTATTTTATCAAAGTGTCCTGTTTTTTCCCAAAAGAATAATAGAAAAGGACAGAAAATAAAAAAAATATATTTTTTTATTAAATAATTTGGTATTAGAAAAATACAACGATTTCCCATATCTCTATCCTGATTGATATGCTTTAAAATTGTCTTTTTCTCGTGATAATTGGCAATTTATAGGGTTTTAAGCTGCTATTTTGGGTATATATATCATTAGCAATTTTTTTATACCTCCGCGTAGTGGATGTTGATTTACAGCATATTCACCCTAATTAACTATTCAAATCTATACATTCGCTTGTCTGTTAAAAAGTATGGTATAACACTTTATTTCAGCTTTTTACGTAATCAAACCTGCTAGTCTATGGATTCAATTTGTTTCACTAATCTTTCATTTTTTTTTCACAATATACTAGCTAGGCTATACAACGCATACTTAATTGTTTTTTTATTTTTTTTAAATATGCTCCCTTCCTATTTACCTTCTCAAAAAAATAATTAAAAAAAAATTACAATTTGATGAGTATCAAAAATTGTACTATTCTGATATTTAACAGTACTTACAGGATGGTACATGATGGTCAGCGAAACCTTAATAGGTTATTTTACAATAAATAATTCATAAAATACAAAAATGCTTTTTATGAATTAGGTAAAATAAGCCTTTAATAGGCTAGCAAAAACAAACAATTTCAAGATTATTAAACCATAAATCAAACTTTTTTTATCCCTAAAAGCTAGTCTCAAAGGGTTTTCCCGAGTCCAAAGTATCATTAAATCACTATATAAAACAAACTATTTTCTATGAACAAAACTGTACTCCTTCATAAATTAGTCGAAATGTGTTAAGAAGACACATACTCAACCAAGCCACTTTTGATTACCACAATAATTGCTACGATTACATAAGATAACACTCTAAAAAGAGTTTCATCCAATTTCAACTTAAAATTAATGAAGGTCAAAAATCTTCATGTGAAACCTGTTTGTTTAAAATTAACAAAATCAAAAAATTAAATCACAATCCTATAATATACATAAACCATAAAGAATGATGTATCAATACTCTTTTCGTTATTTTTTTGTCATGCTTGGCATCGTGTTCACTTTGCTTAGTAGTTGTACTAAAGAAGAGCTGGATATATACAAACGTCCAGAAACATTAGAGCCACCCATTTATCAAACACTCCAAAACAAAGGGAATTTCACCACACTGCTAGGAGTTATTGATAAAAGTGGCTATCAACGTACCCTTAGTAGTGCTGGCTATTGGACATTTTTTGCACCCAATGATGAAGCCTTCAAAGCTTATTTTACGACAACAGGTCTTACATTGGCTAGCTTAGATTCTACGAAAGCTCGCGAACTTATACAAAACGTTTTAGTTTTTAATGCTTTTGACAAATCTCGTCTAGCCGACTACCAGTCACCCCTTGGCTGGCAAGAATCAAGAGCTTTCAGAAGAAAGACTGCCTTTTATACAGGCTTCTATGACGAAACTACTTTTGATGGTACGAAATTAAAAGCTGTTTCATTAAATCGCCCTAATAACAACTATATCGTCGGTGATAACAACAACAAGCATATTTCATATTTCATTGATGAGTATTTCACTGCCGTAGGATTAAGCGCTGCCGACTACAATTACTTCTATCCAACTTCAACCTATGCTGGTTTTAATGTGATGGAAGCAAAAGTAGTGAATGCTGATATTTTTGCTGAAAACGGTATGATTCATGAAATTGATAAAGTATTGACTCCTCAACCTTCTATCGATGAGTTTTTACGTACTAAACCTCAATACAGTGTGTTTAGAAACCTGATTGAGAAATATGCTGCTACGTATGCCTTGAACGATGCCATGACGACTAAATATAGTAACCTCACTGGCAAAGGCGACAAGGTATATGTAAAGACATTCAATAAACAAGCTAGTAGTGGTAAGTTTTTGACCTTTGCGACTAACTGCGAAAACTTTTTGAAGAATGCTGATAATGATTCACAATTAGATATGTGGACGGCCTTTATTCCTACTAATGATGTGCTGACACAGTATATCAATACTGTATTATTAGAAAACTATACGTCATTGGATGCAATGCCTCCGGGAATTGTTATCGATCTTATCAATGCGCACTTATTTCCAACTACAGTTTGGCCAACTAAATTCAAAAACAGCTTTAACGCATTGGGCGAGGAAGCTCGCTTTGATGCCGCTAGCAACGTTATCGAGAAAAAAGTATTGAGTAATGCCATGCTTTATGGTACCAACAAAGTACAAGAATCTAACCTTTTCTCTTCGGTTTATTCAAAGGCATATCTAGACCCTAAGTACAGTATCATGACAAGAATATTGGATATGGACTGGAAAAATACCATTCTTAACCCACGAGTAAACTATACTTTGTTCATGATTAGTGACGAAGCATTCAAAGCGGCTGGTTATGACTATGACCCTTCTAAATTTGTATCAAACGTGGCTAACAGTGAATGGGGCTATACAGCACCGGGAACTACTACTCGTACATCGGGTACTTCTATGTTAGCCAACCTTCAAAGAATTGTGGCTACTAGTGTTGTTTATACACCACAAAACCAATTGAATGATTTATCAGGAAAAGGCGTAATTGATGCAATCAATGGTGAGTATATCAAATACGAAAACAACAAAGTAACCTCAACAGGTATCAAATCGGCTCCGTTAAGTATTGTAAAATCTAAAACTGCTTCAAACGGAAAAGTATATTATACTACTGGCTTATTGAATTTTGCACCAGCTAATACTAACATTGCCGACCCTATCGGTAAAGACCTTTCAGTATTAGGTGCTACTTCAGACTCACCTTACTATAATTTCTATCAATACCTTAAAAACTCAACCATTTTCACGGCTGCAACATTTGCGATAAGCAACGTAAACGAGGGTAGTTTTTATACATTCTTTGTGCCAGACAATGCGGCGATTCAGGCAGCAGTAAATGATGGCGTTTTACCGGGAACAGGTACTGGGGCAGTAAAAACACCAAATTTTAATCCTACAAGCTTGCTTGATAAAAAGAAGGTAGAAGACTTCATCAGCTATCATATCTTAAACAAAAAATCAATTGCACCAGACGGTAAAGAATCAGGAGCGATGGAAACTTTGCTTAAGGATGCTGTAGGAGACCCTGTAAAAGTTACCGTACTCAATAGTGTAGGTTCGATGCAATTGGCAGATGCTACTTCAAAGAAATCTAATGTTAGAGTTGACAAAAGTAACAACCTTTCTAACAGAGCGATGATTCATTTGATTGATGGTTATTTAAAGGCCAACTAAACCCCAACGGTATACGACTAGTGGATTTATAGGTCATACAACTCGTTTAAAAAAACTTGCAAATAAGCCAATGAAAATTTTTACCAAATTACTAATAATAACAGGGGTATTGCTATTATGCCAACATTTGTCAATAGCACAAACACCTAATTTACATACTGTTAGAGGTAAGATTATTGACCTCAAAGATAGCTCTGCTGTGATAGGTGCTACAGTAGCTGAGATTGACCGCGACAACCGTATCATTAAAGGGGTAAGCTCGGATGTGGAAGGGAATTTCGTTATCAGGGTTTCTAATGCCAATAACAGACTCTCGATTTCGAGTATCGGTTACAAAACCCAAAAGATTGATATCAAAGGACGTACTTCGATAAAAATCTGGTTTGAGGCTACCACTTCAGACCTTGACGAGGTAGTCGTTTCGGCTCGTCCAACTGATAACGGGTTGATGTCTGTTTCTGAAAGAAATACTACGATTGCCGTTGCGAAAATTGATGCAAAGGCCGTGGAAGATATGCAGGGAACATCTATCGACCAAATGTTGCAAGGTCGTTTATCAGGGGTAGATATTACGGCTGCTTCTGGTGACCCTGGTACAGGGATGCAAATCAGAATCAGGGGTACGTCATCAATCAACTCATCAGTTGACCCTATGATTGTAGTAGATGGTATGCCTTATGAAACATCTATTCCATCTGACTTTAACTTTGGTAGTGCCGACGAAATGGGTTACGCTTCTTTATTAAACTTAGCACCCTCGGACATTAAAAATATTGCAGTGTTAAAAGATGCTGCTGCTACAGCGATGTGGGGTTCAAGAGCAGCCAATGGGGTAGTAGTAATTAATACGAAAAGAGGTACTGTTGGTACACCTAAGGTTACTTATACTTTCAAAGGTTCTGTTTCTAAACAGCCAAATGCTATTCCAATGCTTTCGGGTGACCAATACTCAATGTTGATTCCTGAAGCTGTCATGAATAGAAACGGTGTGCCATTGAATACACAAACAGTAAAAGAATTTCAGTATGACCCAAATGACCCTTATTGGTTCAACAACTACGGACAAAACGTAAACTGGGTAGATGCCATTACACAAATTGGTTATTCACAAGACCATAATGTTTCTATTACGGGTGGTGGTGAAAAAGCTAAATATTATGCTTCTACTGGATACTTTACTCAAAAAGGAACAACGATTGGTACTGGCTTAGACCGTTTGAATACGCGTATCAACCTCGACTATAACGTATCAAACAATATTCGTTTCAAAACCGACTTATCGTTTACACACTCGTCAAATGCCAGAAACTATGTTTCAGCGTTAACAAGTAATAAAGATTTAATTCGTTCGGTAGCCTATAGCAAAATGCCTAACATGAGTATTTTTGAATACAATGATTTAGGAACATTGACAGGTAATTACTTTTCGCCATTAACCAATATTCAGGGTGCTTTTCCAGGGACTTATAACCCTGTTGCGATGGTTGAATCTGCGAAAAACAATATTATTTCAGAAAGAATTATTCCTCACTTTCAAGTACAGTACGATTTAGTACCTGAAAAATGGATAGCTACTTTTGATATTCAGTTTGATATTAACAATAACAAAACAAACTCTTTCTTACCACAAGTTGCTACTGGACAAACATTTACTAGCCCTGCGGTAAACGTTGCGACAGATGGCGATGCTGATGGTTTTGCGGTAACCACTAAAACAAGTTTGATTTATACGCCAAAATGGAAAAACACCAAACATGACTTTACAAGTTTATGGGCGTTGAATACTTCAGATATTAAATCTGTTTGGCAAGAAGCTTATGTTACCAATACGGCATCATCTGATTTGACAGATGTTACCAACCCAGCTCGTTTAACTACTTCAAAATTATCATCAGGTGTTTCGCAGACTCGTAACATTGGTTTGTTATGGAACATTCACTATGGCTTTTTAGACCGCTATATCTTTGATATTGGTATTCGTGGTGATGGTAATTCTCGTTTTGGTCCAGATTATCGTTATGGTTTATTCCCTTCTATTTCAACAAAATGGATTATTTCGGATGAACCTTTCATGAAAAGATTCGACAACTTAATTGAGCACCTAGGCTTAAGAATGAGTTACGGACAAAGTGGTAATGCTCCACGCAAAGACTATCTGTTCTATGGTAAATACAATACTTTGGGTTGGTCTTACCTTGGTTCTGCTGGTGTTGTTCCACAAACGATAGAATTGAACAACCTCCGCTGGGAGCGTATCATTGGTAGAAACATTGGTATCAACTTAATTACTCGTAACAGAAAATTAACGATTGATGCTGAATTCTATAAAAACAGTACTAAAGATTTATTCTTTGAAGACCTACAGATTCCTGCCTTTACTGGTTTCAACACGGTACAAATGAACGTGGGTACAATGGAAAACTCTGGTTGGGAGTTCAGCTTAAACTTGAATGCCTACAAGACCAAATCATGGTTGGTAGATTTCAACATGAACATTGCTCATAACGTCAACGTAATCCGCGAAATCTCTGATTTATATCCTCGCCAGGGTGGTATTTCAACGTTGAATGGTGCTTACATGACTTATATGCAAGTAAACAATCCTTTTGGTTCATTCTATGGCTACCGCTATTTAGGGGTTTATAAAGACAAAGCTGCTACGGTAGCGAGAGGTAAAAGTGGTGAACCAATCATTACGCCAGATGCTCAGTCAGTTTATATGCGTTTCAATTACCCACAAACTGACTATGTATTCCAACCCGGAGATGCGATGTATGAAGATGTTAACAAAGATGGTAATATCAACTACATGGACTTAGTGTATTTAGGAAACAGTAACCCAGCTTTCACAGGTGGATTTGGAGCAAGTGTTACTTATAAATCTTTCAAATTGACTACCTTCTTCAACTTCCGTAATAATTACGACGTAGTAAATGCTACCCGTATGAATACTACTAATATGTATGGTTTCGGAAATCAGAGTACTGAAGTATTGGCTCGTTGGAGAAAAGAAGGTGATGAAACTATGGTACCACGTGCTTTATACAATACTGGTTATAACTGGTTGGGATCAAGCAGATACGTTGAAGATGCTTCATTCGTACGTTTCAGAACAGCTACTATAAGCTATACATTCAAGAAAGAGCTTTTGAAAACCTTGAATATTACAGCCTTGAGAGCATATGCAACCGTAGAAAACTTAATGACTTGGACTAACTATAGCGGGCAAGACCCAGAAGTACAGATGCGTGGGAGTGACCCATTCAGAGTAGCGACGGATAACTCGATGACGCCAGCACCTAAAACGGTGACCTTTGGTATAGCGGCTACTTTCTAAGTATAATCAATACAGATACAACAATTATAGATAAAAATACAATGTTGAAAAAGATATTTTATAACCTGATTTGTGTATGCTCATTACTGATTGCTAGTTCTTGCGACAGTTGGTTAGCACTGAGCCCACAAGACGGAATCGTACAGAGTCGATTCTGGCAAAATAAAGAACAAGTAGAGTCTGCGGTAAGTGGTATCTATGCTTCTTTGATAGATGGTTTGCCTGAAAAAATGTTTATTCTGGGTGAAATCAGAGCAGATATGGTTACTAGTTCATTCAGAATTACCAATGCTGAACTAGACATCATGAGTAGTAATATTCTACCAACGAATGCCTTGACAGACTGGAGAGATTTCTACCGTATTATCAATTACAGCAATACTGTAGTAGCATTTGCTCCAAGTGTATTAGACAAAGATAAGACTTATACAGAAGCTGCTTTAAAAGGACACGTTGCTGAAGCAAAAGCAATGAGAGCGTGGATGTATTTTTATCTGGTAAGATTATTCGGAGAGGTGCCATTGAAATTGTCGGCAACTAGTAGTGATGATGAGATTGTTGCGTTAGCAAAATCGGGTAAGGATGTTATCCTTGCACAGATTGTAAAGGATTTAGAAGAAGCTGAGAAGGATATTCCAAGTACTTATGGCAACAAAGAAAAAGACCATAGTAGAATAACTAAACACATGGTAAATACCCTACAGGCTGATGTGTATTTGTGGATGGAAAAACCAACTGAAGCCTTGGCTGCTACTAATAAAGTAATTGCAAGTGCTAAATTCGGTTTAGTATCAAGCCCCGAAAGAAGTATATCTTGGTTCAATACTATCAAAGCAGGAAATTCAAACGAAGGTATCTTCGAGTTGGCTCATGGTAGTGATTATGTCATCAGATTTGTAGCTACTACTTATCCTTTCTATGCCATTTTTGGTTCGGGTGCTTCTAGTACTTATAGAAGATATCAGGCTACCACTTATGTAACTGAAACACTTTTTACGGAAGACATCATAGACCCTACTAATTATGACACACGTGCTGATGATGCTTCTTTAAGCACAGCTACGGGAGTAATTAGAAAATACGACCGTCTGTCGGGTGATACTCCTTTCAACTTTATCGTGTATCGTTATGCAGATGTCCTTCTGATGAAAGCCGAAGCGTTGGCTTTGTTGAATAGAGGAACAGAAGCTTTAGCGATTGTAAAGCAAATTCGTCAGAGAGCTTGGGCAATTCCACAAACTGAGAAGTCGCCAGAGCCTACCAATATTGATGGTGTAGGCGGTGTGTTGGAATATATCTTAGAAGAACGTGCCAGAGAATTTGCCTTTGAAGGAAAACGTTGGTTTGATGTCCTTAGAAATGCCAAAAGAAGTAATTATAAGCGTCTTGATTTATTGATTGATTTAACAGCCAGAAGTGTTCCTAGCGAAAGACAACAATCTGCGATTGCTAAAATCAAAGACCCTAATAGTCACTATTTGCCGATTTATCTATACGAACTTCAAACAAATACACTTTTGGTTCAGAATCCATTCTATAAGTAACCATCAGAGGTTAAAACAACATTTTTTCAAGATGATTTTGAAGACATTAAAAAAATAAGAAAATGAAAAAGTTAATACAATCGCTCACATTACCATTACTTAGCCTATTAATAGGGCTAGGTATTATGAGCTGTACGGACGTAAAAATTGTTGAAACCACTACGGGTGATGCCAACCTATATAGTTACCTCCTGAAATACCCTGAAAAGTATTCAGATTTTGCCAAAGTTATTGACAAATCTGGCTATAATGGGTTCTTGGATGCTTATGGAGCTTATACGATGTTTGCTCCTACTAACACTGCCGTAAAAGCCTATTTAACACAGATTGGCAAAACTACCGACCAGCTTACTAAAGAGGAGGCTCAGGCTATCGTGAAAATCCATGTTATCAGAGATACCCTTACTACCAACTCTTTTAAAGATGGTAAATTACCACTAGTAACGATGTATGGACAATACTTGCTATCGGGCGTAACGAATGGTACTGAAGGTTCAAGCTATACATTAAATCGCCAAGCGAATATCGTAGAGTCGAACATCAAAACTGGTAACGGTATGTTGCATATTTTGGATGCTGTATTGAAACCTGCGACTAAGACAATTGCACAATTTGTGGGTGACAATCCAGACTATTCAATTTTCACACAGGCATTGAAAGAAACTGGATATTATGATTCGCTAAATGTGATTAACGAGAATATCGATAAACGCTTTATGACTTTGGTAGCGGAGTCGAACACGGTATTAGCAAAAGCTGGTTTTACCGATTATACGAAGCTGAAAGCGAGATATTCGAAGACGGGTAATCCAAAACTTAAAACTGACAGCCTTAATATTTATGTGGCATACCATATCCTAGATGGAGCTAAATACTTGGGCGATATTATTACCGCTACTTCACACATTACAAAGGTATCAACTGAACCTACAGTAGTTAGTTCTAAATTAGAGGGACAAACTGTGTTATTGAACGATGATATTTTTAATGGAATCAGAGAAGTAGGCGTTGAATTGTCACGTACACTAAGCGACAACACTGCCACTAATGGTGTAGTACACAGCAGTTTGGGCGACTACAATGTAAAATTACGTTTGCCTATCAGAATTGACTGGGACGTTTGCGATTTCCCCGAAATCAAAAAGCTTTCAGCATATTATGGCAAAAAGACTTATGCTTTCCCTGTGGGTACGGTATTGAAAGACATCACTTGGGCAAATGCCAGCTTCCCTCCTACGTATGTATATGCTGGTTCTGAAAACGCAGCCAAACGAGACTATTTACAAGTACCGATGGGTGTACCTAGTAGAAACTTATGGCTTGATATGAAAACGCCAATTATTCCAAAAGGTAAGTACAAAGTATGGATGTGCTACAGACGTCAACGTACATCAAACAGCTTTACGATTACTTGTACAGGAGCAATTGATGGTGAAACGCTTACACGTCCTTTCTTATTTATCGACCAAGTTCCTTCATTATCAGCGGGAGAATTAGAATCACTAGGCTGGAAAATTTTTATGTCACCTGGAACAGACATCAATGCTGCAGCACGTTTGCTTGGAACAATTGATATTAAAACAACTGACAGGCATACTTTCCGTTTGCAGGCTATCAATGGTACGCACTCGCCAAACAACATTGATATGATTCAGTTCATTCCAATCAACCAGAATCAGCTTAGTCCTCGCCATTTACCAGACGGTACGCTGATTAATGAGTAACAGCTTGTATTTCGATGATAGAAACTGGTCAATAAAGAGACTTATATTATAAATATTAAAAGCATTCAAATGAAAATAAGATACTTATACTTTTTACTAATTGCCTTTTGGGGAACAATCCTACTATCGTGTAAGACATGGGATGACCGTTTAGTATCTGCAAATGATGATTTAGGGAAAACCTTATTTGCTGAAATTAGTGCACAAACTAACTTAAGTAAGTTCAAAGAGCTTTTAGAGAAATCGGGGTACAGCAAAGTGCTTTCTTCTTCTAAAAACTATACGGTGTGGGCTCCTACCAACGAAGCTTTAGCTAGTTTGAGTACTACCATTATCAATGACTCGGTAGCATTAAAAGCCTTTGTTGGCAACCATATTGCTTTGCAAAGTCATGTTATGCCTACAACTACCACTACTGAATCAGTTGGTTTAGTAAATGGTAAATATGTTACTTTCGGAAAGGATATTTTTGGTACAGCAGCCATTACATCGTCTAATAAATATGTAGGCAATGGAGTATTGCATATTATTGGTTCGGCGGTTCAGGTATTTCCTTCGTTGTGGGAATATGTTAATACGACCAAAGGCACTTACGCTCAGAACTCAGCTATTATCAACCTTACTTCACAAGTATTTAATGCTAGTAAGGCTACGATAGATAGTATTAGTGCTACAACTGGTTTGCCAGTATATCGCCCAGGAACAGGTTTTGAAACAGTAAACGCTTTCACTCAGAAAGTATATGATTTGAATGATGAGTCGAAAAAATATACTTACTTCCTTTTGGCTAACGATGTGTTTAATCAAGAAGTAACGAAGATTTCTCCATATTTCAAAACAAGTACCACTGATAGTACCTACAGAAAAGCCGCTTATGAAACCATCAAAGATTTAGCCATTGAAGGGGAATATTCAATCAATCAACTACCTGCTACTTTAAAATCAAAGTTTGATGTAACTCTTGCGATTGATAAGTCGGCCATCGTGCAAACGATAAAAGTAAGTAACGGAACAGTGTATGTATTGAATAAAATTGGTGTAACTATCAACGATAAGTTTAAGCCCATCATTGTTGAAGGTGAAAATTATGCTAGCAGAATGACGACAGCATCAAGCCTTGCCTCTACTGTAATTGCGGTACGTACGCTATTAAACCCATTGACTAATACAAATTTCAAATCGGTCTTTGTAGTTGGACATGGAAACAGCGGTTTTTGGCTTCGTTACAACTTGCCAGAAACACCATCTATCAAATACAAAGTGTATTGGGTAGCCGTAAACGATTTGTACGGTTCTAACACAGCAACGGGGGAAACAGCCACTTTTGCCATTAACCAAAAGTTATCGATGGGCTCGTTGAGTTCAGCAACCTTTGCTTATCCAGCAGCGGCACTGCCAGTGAAGAATTATACAGAACAATTACTCGGTGAGTACACAGTAAGTTCTTATGGTACACTAAGCCTATATTTAGTAGCCAACGGAACCAATGCCATGGCCCTTGACTACATTAAGCTTGTACCAGTTCTTTAGTTTGCTACATAATATTTTGCCAAAAAACGAACGATGATTCTAATGAAGTATTTCATAAAAAATATACAAACATTCCCCAAAACGACTGTCGCTTTAGCATCTTTTTGTGGATTAGTGCTGTGCGGCTCGGCTGTACAGGCTCAGGATACCCCAATTCAGGAAGTAGTTAAAATTCATCCAAAATATAATACCGAAATTTCGGGGGTTATTATCAGTGCATCAACAGGTAAACCTGTGACGGGTGCAAGGGTGTATTACAAAAGCATGACTTCGTCTATTACTGCTGAAGATGGTACATTCAAATTAAGTATTCCTAGCCCAATGGTTTCAATTTCGGTTGAATGTCCGGGGTATGAAAGTACTGAAATTGCTGTAGCTAAACGTAGTAAAATCAACATTGTTATTCAAGACCAAACTGGGCTTGAAAAATCATATGTTTTGCCTACAGGTATTTCAATTGGAAAGCGTGTAATAGGTGCTGCAAGTTCATTGCCTGTGCCTGATGCTTGGTCAAAAATCACAGATTCTCCAGATAGCTATTTACAAGGCAGAGTAGCGGGTTTAAACAACACTCGCTATTCGGGTACTGCAAACAGCGGGACATTTACTACTTTGCGTGGGTTAAATTCATTGCAAGGTACAAACCGCCCGCTTTATGTAGTTGATAATATCATTTATGATGCTGGCGTATATGGAAACTCACTGAATAGTAATTATTTCGATAATCCATTAGGATACATTGATGTAAGAGATATTACGAACATTACTGTATTAAAAGATGCCTCAGCGGCAGCATTGTATGGAACGAAGGCAGCGAATGGCGTGATTTTAATTACGACGTCAAGAGCGAAAGAACTAGGAACAAAAATTGACTTTGCGATGTATGGCGGAGTAAACATGGCTCCTAAAGACTTGCCTGTAATGAATACAAATAGTTATAGAAGTTATTTATCAGATATTTTATCTTCATCGGGCTATTCAAATTCACAGATTGAAAGTTTGCCTTATATGAATGATAATAAGGCAAACAATCCTGACTATTATACATATCATAACGAAACTGATTGGCAAAAGAAAGTATATGCTAGCAAGCCATTAACCAACATGTATTTACGTGTAACAGGTGGTGACAACATTGCAAAATATGCCCTTTCAATCAATTATCTGAGCAATAAAAATGGTGTGGCTGGTTCTACTTTAGAAAAATACAGTACCCGTTTTAATGCTGACATGAACCTTAGCCGTAAGCTTACTGCTGCTGCAAATTTGAGTTTCTCTTATAACGAGGCTGAAACAAAAGATTTTGGTTTTGCTTCTAAGACCAACCCCATTTATTTATCATTGGTAAAAGCACCTTTCTTGACAGATTATAGTGTTTCAAATACTGGGATATTCTCGCCATTTTATGCAGACGAAGATATTTTCTCAGTAGGTAACCCTGCGGTGGCTGCTACCAGTACTATTGGGGGTAACAAGGCGTATCGTTTCTTTGGTGTACTTGATTTCCAATATGCTTTTTCGAGTGCGTTAAAAATCGGGACTAATATTGCTGTTACGTTTGATAAAATCAAAGAAAACCGCTTTATACCAAACTATGGTTTAGTGAGCGATACCCTTAAAAATGTACTGGCTCTTAATCAGTTAAGTTCACAAACGAAGCGTTTGTTCAATGTTTCAAACGAAACGTATTTAGCGTTTAATAAGACTTTTAAAAACGTTCATGATTTATCAGGACGCTTAGGAGTACGTTTTATTAATTCAAGAGTAGAACAAGACAAAATCTTTGGGTATAACTCAGCTACTGACCAATTAATCAGTGTGGGTAATGGTTCTGTTATTTACAATGATATTAAAGGGGGTATTGGTACATACAACTGGATGAATACCTATTTAAACTTGAATTATGTTTATTCAGACAAATATTTCTTATCATTCAACGTAGCCATGGATGCGTCGTCTCGCTTTGGTAAAAGTGTATCAACCAGCGATGCTATCAGCATAGGCAACACGCCATTTGCATTGATGCCTTCGGTTTCTGCGGCTTGGTTGCTTTCGTCTGAACAATTCTTAGCAGATGGGCCTTTCGATTTATTAAAACTTCGTGTATCTACTGGTCGTGTTGGTAATGATGATATTGGCAACTATGCTTCTAAGCAATATTATGTTGGACAAAACTTACTGGGTCTTCAAGGTATCGTACGTGGAAACATTGCTAATCCGAACTTGAAATGGGAAAGTGTATCAAAATTCAATGCTGGTTTAGATATGAATATTCTTCATGAGCGTATAAGCTTAAGTGTTGATGTATTTAGCAATAAAACAACGGATATGATTGTGGCTGAAAAATTGCCAACAGTAACGGGATTAAGTTATGTAATGACAAACAGCGGAGCCATGAGTACTACAGGGGCTGAAGCTAGTTTGAACATTAAATTATTGAACAAATCAGACTTGAAGTGGGATTTTGGTGTTACTATCGCTCAATCAAAAACAAAGTTGGATAAGCTACCGAACGGTAATGCAGACATCGTTTCTAACTACGGACAGGCTTCGTTCTTGAGCAGAGTAGGTGAAAGCCCAAATGCATTCTATGGTAATGTTTCAAAAGGTGTATATGCTACAGATGCTGCTGCGGCGGCAGATGGTTATATGTCAAGACTGGCTGATGGTTCTTTAAGAGCTTTCAAAGGTGGTGATATAAGATTTGAAGATGTAAATGGTGATAAAATAATCGATGACCAAGACAAAAAGATTATCGGTGACCCAAATCCTGATTTTTATGGTGGGATTAACAACCGTATCATCTATAAAAACTGGACGTTAGATGCCCTTTGTAGTTTTGTATCTGGTAATGAAGTATATAACTATACACGCAGAGTGTTAGAGTCGGGTAATGGTTATTTAAACCAATCGCAAGCAATGGTAATGCGTTGGAGAGGAGAAGGACAAATAACAGATATTCCAAGAGCTACGTATGGTGACCCTGTTCAAAATTCACGTTTCTCGAACAGATGGATTGAAGATGGTTCATATTTTAGATTAAAATCAATTTCAGTTTCTTATAACTTCTCTGTCAACAAAAGTCTTTTGAAGTATTTAACCGTGTATGCTTCGGCAAACAATGTGTTAACACTGACAAAATACCTTGGGTATGATCCAGAATTTAGTTCAACAAATGCAGTAGTAGGACAAGGCGTTGATAATACTTTAGAGCCTATCCAAAAATCATTTCACTTAGGCGTTAAAATAGGTTTATAAGATTAAGCCTAACAGAATCCTCAGTAAACTGAAATTATTAATCGTTAAAATTATCGAAATAAGATGAAATCAATTTTTAGAAAAATAATCATCAATCTAGGTGTACTTTCTTGTGTGTGGATTGGTACTTCTTCGTGTTCAAAGGTATTTGACCTTGACCCTGAGGAAGCCCTAACTACCCAACAAATGTATCGTGACATCTATGATGCCGATGCTGCCATTATTGGCTTATACGGTAAGTTTTCAACACTTGCTAAACAATATGTAGTATTGAACGAACTTCGTGCTGATTTGCTCGATGTTACTGAAAACGCTGATTTATCACTCCGTGAAATCAACAATCACAGCGTTTCAGCCAATAATGCTTATGCTGACCCTCGTCCTTATTATGAGGTGATTCTTAACTGTAACGATATCTTGAAGAATTTCAAGATGATGGTGGAGTCTAACAAAATAAAAAGAACTGAATACAACCAACGTTATGCCGACGTAATAGCCCTAAGAAGCTGGCTTTATTTACAATTGGCTATTCATTTCAATAATGTACCCTACATTACTGAAACAATAGAACAAGTTTCAGACGTTTCGGCTATTGCTAGTAAGCCTACTATTCCATTAAAGGAAATGGTAAAACAGCTTATTACGGCAATGGAAACGATTCCAAGTGTGTATCTTGACCCTTATTCGTTAGATAATACTTTTGTTTCAAACAACGTGGATGGCTACTCTCCTACTACTTTCTTTATTGAAAAACACGTTTTGTTAGGCGATTTGTACTTATGGGACAACCAATATAATAAGGCAGCAACAATGTATAAATATATCATGACTACATCTGACCGCCTTGGTTTTGAAGCAACAGATATTAACGTTTGGTATCATTTATACAAAATTACTCGTGGACAAATATCAAGTGGTATGGGTCCAGTAGCGGTAAGCTATGATAGCAATATCAACGACGAAAGTAGATTACTTGATAACAACAATACTGGATGGCGTTCACTTTTTGCACGTGACCGTTCGAACACTAACTACAATGGTACTTCTAATACATCATCTATCTCGCGTGACCCTGAATGGCTTTGGTTACTACCATTTGATAATAAGTTTTTACCTCAAAACCCGTTCATTGACCTTTTCTCGAACGTAGGTGGTAGTTATTTATTACAGCCTTCGCAACAAGCGCAGGATATGTGGAATACGCAAACACAAACTAATAATTTCTCGTTTGATGCTCGCGGAAGAATGTCGTACAAAATGGTCAATGGTAGACCAGTTGTGTATAAGTACTTATACAACTATCTTAATCCAAACTTAACAGGTTCTGTACTTAGTTTAGTGGGTAAAAGTCTGCAAGAAAAGAATGGTCGTTGGTTCTTGAACAGAGCAGCTAACGTACATTTAAAATTTGCAGAAGCAGCTAATCGTGAAGGTCGTAGAAAATTAGCCTTTGCTTTAATGAATAGTGGTGTTGCCAATATTTATAATGGTTCATCTAGTGATAAAACCAACTTGATGAATACGTTTGATGTTCCTCCTTATGACTTTGACGCAAGAAACGGTGATGCCCCAGTTCGTTATCGTTCATCATGGCACTTAGCTACGGGAATCAGAGGTAGAGCGATGTTGAAGGATGTAGCAGTAGTTGGTGACAGCACGTTATCTATTGAAAATTCTATCATTAATGAAGGCGCTTTGGAGTTAGCTTTTGAAGGACACCGTTGGAGCGACTTGTTAAGAGTAGCCCTTCGTAGAGAAGACCCAACTTTCTTGGCTGATAAAATCTATGATAAATTAAGAAAAGCTAATAACCCTAACGCTGCAGCAATAAGAAGTAAATTGATGAATAAAGACAATTGGTTTTTGCCTTTTAAGATTCAATAGATATATTGAATAGGCGGAGATTTGTCAAATATCACATACAGATTGGTCAACTTTTAAAAAGTTGACCAATCTAAAAGAGCCTAATAAAAATCCATCCGTTCTTATAGAGTGGATGGATTTTTGTTTATTAATCTCTCCTAACCGCACTTCCATATTTTTTATACAAAACCAGCGATACGATAGCGGTAACAACAATCAATACCAACAAAGCCATTACTGTTTTAACATCCTTGAATACCGAGCTAAGAATGCTGAACAATAATGATTCAATAAAGAAAATAACCCCTGTGTATATCCACCATGCATTATAAGTAGGTAAATTTTCAAGTTCAATATTTACGGTAAAGTTATCTGAGAAGAAAAGCGTTTTCCATTTAGGGAAATCCCAAAGTAATAATCCGATTGAGGCTATCAATAATAGGAATGTGATATAAACTGTCCCCGCAAAATTCATCGAAAAGGTTATCAGAAAAATGTTGGTAATGATACCTAAGAAGATAAGGTTTCCGAGGGTAGCAAACCGTTGGGTCATCAATAATAAGGCAGCAATTATTTGGGTAAAACCTAAGAATTGCCAGTAGATACCAGTTTGGTACATGGCTTCAAAGAAGAATCCGATTGGGTTAGAAATTGGGATAGTTGTAAAACGATTTCCCATTAATTTAGTCAATCCAGAGGGGACAAAGGCAAAACCAATGAGGTACCTCATCCAAATCACAAAAAATGAAAGGTACTCGTTACGTCGTACACTAAGGTAAAGGTTGAATAGTATATTCACAAAGCTGTGGAAATGGTTTAGTTGAAGATATTCAAATATAGCGAATTTATAGCTTTGACAACTTTTAAAAGTTGTCAAAGCTGTATTTCTCACTACACATTCCAAACGCTACACTCCAAATCAATGTGCTTCTAACCAATTCAAGCCAACGCCCATACCTGTTTCCATTTTTACAGGGAAAGGAAGCGCATTTACCATCAATTCATTTACTTTTTCTTTCATCAATTCCAGTTCTGATTTATGTACATCGAATACTAATTCGTCATGCACTGTCAGAATCATGCGTGATTGCAATTTTTCTTCTTTGATAAAGTTGTTTACTTTAATCATCGCCAACTTAATCATATCCGCTGCCGACCCTTGAATCGGTGCGTTTACGGCGTTACGTTCGGCAAAACCACGCTCTACCATGTTGTTTGAATTGATGTCACGCAGGTAACGTCTTCTTCCCAAAATGGTTTCTACATACCCTTTATCACGGGCGTCGATTACAGCAGTATCCATGTATCGTTTAATGGCAGGGAACTCTCGCCAGTAGCTATCAATGATTTCTTTGGCTTCAGTTCTAGAAATAGCAATTTGCTGTGCCAAACCAAAAGCCGAAACGCCATAGATAATACCAAAGTTTACGGTTTTGGCTTTTCTACGCATATCAGAGGTTACTTCATCCAAGCTTACATTAAATACCTTGGCTGCCGTTGTTGCGTGAATATCACGCCCTTGGTTAAAGGCTTCAATCATCGACTCGTCTTTGGCAACAGCCGCCATGATGCGTAATTCTATCTGCGAGTAATCGGCTGAAAGAATTAAAAAGTCGTCATTTTTAGGAATAAAAGCCTTCCTGATTTCACGGCCTCGTGCTGTACGAATAGGAATATTTTGCAAGTTAGGATTGGTACTTGACAAACGACCAGTAGCGGTAACAGCCTGATTAAATGACGTATGAATACGACCAGTTCTTGGCGAAATCATCAATGGCAGGGCATCTACATAGGTAGATTTAAGCTTTTGTAATTCTCTAAAATCCAGAATCTTACGAGCAATCTCGTGTTCAGATTCCAATTTAGACAATACCTCTTCACCCGTCATATATTGACCAGTCTTCGTCTTTTTGGCTTTAGGGTCAAGTTTTAGTTTTTCAAATAAAATCTCTCCTAATTGTTTTGGCGAGCCAATATTAAATTCTTGTCCTGCTAATTCAAACACTTTGGTTTGTACCTCTAGCATATCTTTCTCCAAAGTTTTTGACATCACTTTCAAGAAATCTATATCTAGCTTCACTCCCTCCATTTCAATATCACAAAGCACTTGGGTCAGAGGCATTTCTACTTCTTCCAATAGCTTTACTGCACTCGGGTTTTGGGCTAGAATAGGATGTAACTTCCCTTTTAACTGTAAAGTAATATCAGCATCTTCAGCAGCGTATTCTTTGATTTTCTCAAACTCTACCTCACGCATATTGCCTTGTTTAGCACCTTTTTTACCAATCAGCTCTTCAATCGAAACAGGAGTATATTGTAAAAAATCTTCTGCCAAAATATCCATCCCGTGGCGTTTTTCAGGTTCGATGATATAATGTGCCAGCATCGTATCATACGTTTTACCTTTTACCTCCACACCATATTGAGAAAGCACCATTAAATCATATTTGATATTCTGAGCTATCTTTTCAATTTTCTCATTGGCAAAAATAGGCTTAAATTCATCTACGATGGCTTGTGCCTCTTCCCTGTTTGCTGGAGTAGGTACATAATATGCCTCACCTGCTCGATACGCAAACGACAATCCTACTAATTCGGCTTCTACGGCATCTACACTGGTTGTCTCGGTATCAAAACATATTTCATCTTGTAAACTCAAAAAATGAATTAACGATTGACGTAGTTCTGGTGTATCAATCAAATGGTATTGATGTACCGTAGTATTAATTGTTGCTTTTTGATGGGATGCATTATCATCACCTTCGGTAATATCAAAAAGCTCTAATTTCTTTTCTTCCACAATACTTCCGAACAAATCAAATTGTCCAGTCGCCGTTTTTGCTTTCCCAGAAGCAATAGCTTTTTTCGGTTCCGTATTGATTGAAACTTGCTCAGTGCTTTCCTCACCTAATAATCTTCTGCGTAATGTTCTAAATTCTAGTTCGTCTAAAAGTGGAGAAAGTAGTTCTTTGTTTACCTCACAAACTTTTAAATCTTCCTCATCAAAAGTCACAGGCACTTCACAGTGGATAGTCGCTAATTCTTTAGATAATAACCCTTGTACTGCAAAATTTCTAACGTTTTCCTGCTGTTTTCCTTTCAGTTTATCTACGTTTTCGATAAGGTTTTCCAAAGTACCATACTCCTGAATGAGTTTCTGAGCAGTCTTCTCTCCGATTCCCGGAATCCCTGGAATATTATCCGATGCATCTCCCATCAAGCCCAAGGTATCAATTACTTGCGAAACATTCAGAATACCCCAACGGTCTAGAATCTCTTTTACACCCAATACCTCCGCTGGTTTACCCATAAAAGCAGGCTTATACATAAAAATACGTTCTTCCACGAGCTGACCGTAATCTTTATCGGGTGTCATCATGTAAATCTCCATATCTTCATGTTCGCGAGCTGCCCTTTTGGCAATCGTTCCGATAATATCATCGGCTTCGTAGCCCTCCATGATTAACATGGGGATATTCATGGCCGCACAAAGACGTTTGATATAGGGAATGGCAATGGTAATATCTTCTGGTTGAGCCTGACGCTGAGCTTTGTAAGCTTCAAACTGAATGTGTCTGAAAGTCGGAGCAGCCGTATCAAAAGCCACACCAAGGTGCGTAGGTTTTTCCTTCGTGAGTACTTCCAACAAAGTATTAGTAAACCCAAACACCGCACTGGTATTCAGTCCTTTAGAAGTAATACGAGGAGTTTTCTGGAAAGCAAAGTGCGCACGATAAATCAAGGCCATTGCGTCGAGAAGAAATAGTTTTTTCATCTGATTGTAACGAAGAGTATATGTCTTGAAAGACAAGATTTCCTCAAAAATACCAAAATCTATTGGTTCTGTTTCACGAAGATTGAAAAGATGGTTAATATTGTGTAAATAAATGAAAAGAAGATGTTACGAAAAGTAAGAATACAGAACTTCAAGAGCCTTAAAGATGTGACGCTCGAACTCCAAAAAGTAAATCTCCTGATTGGTCCAAACAATTCAGGGAAGAGTAATTTTTTGAAAGGGTTGGAGTTTTTTACAAAAGAAGATAAAAGTATATATGACAGTACTTTACTTTTTAAGAGGAATTTGGAAAATATTTTAAGCATTTCTTTCTACATAGAAAATTATAACAAAAAAAGATTAATAAAACTTGAAGGTACAAGTGATAAATTCGGTTTATTCGTATCAGAAGAAATTAATATAAATCTTTCTAACAAAAATTTAGAAGACACAATAGTTCTTGTTAAAAATGGGCATGATTCAATATCTTCTTATGTTGAGGAATCCAACATTTATAAACCAGACCCAAATACGTTTACAAAACTTGCGGATTTAAACTCGGCGGATAAATTATTACCTAACTGCTCAAACTTAGTTCCTTTCTTATTTAATTTAGGTCAGAATCATAAAAAGTTATTCAAAACCCTTGAGGATAATTTAGCCAAATGTATAGAGGATTTAGTTTCAATTGGTACACCAGCAGAAGGAAATAAATTAAGATTAAAGCTTTTTGATAAAGAGGATAATGATTACTGGGCAGACGAAGTCTCCGAAGGCGTTTTATACTTTCTAGCTCTTCTCTGTATTATCCACCAACCTAATCCTCCAAAATTATTATTATTAGAAGAACCTGAAAAAGGGATTCATCCACGTCGTATCCATGAAATCATGAAATTTATTTTTCAATTAGTGGAAGATAAAGATATTCAAGTAATTATGACAAGTCATAATGAACATGTTTTGGAAGAATTTAGCACAATGCCAGAATCAGTTTTTATTTTTGATAAAGATGAAGAAGGAGCAACTTTTGTCAAAAATCTTCAAAAAGATATTATTGAACCTAGTATTGTTAAAGCAAAAGAATTTGGTATTGAACCAATTGATTATACAGACAATATTGGCGATAATTGGTTTATGGGCTTAATGGGAGGTGTACCAGCATGAAAGAAAAACTAACCTACACCTTACTTGGCGAAGGATACGCCGAGTATGCTTTTATAGAAATATATTTGAAAAGAGTTTTTGAACAAAAAAACTCAAATCGTCAACCGGTTTCAAGTAGATTAATGAGACCAAGTGGAGGTAAATCAAGTTCTTCAAAAGTATTAGCCAATCTTAACAAACTCTGTCAAAATTCATTTATTGATAGAAAAGATATTGAATTGTTTATTGCAGGAGTTGATTTAGACAAGCCTGATTTCGATGAAGATTTACCGATTTATCAAACAAAAGCTAAAGAAATGGAGCTAAAACTTGGGAAATTATATACATCTTTCAAGAACAAAATCATATTATTTGTACCCATTCAAGCTATAGATTATTGGATTTTATATCAAAAATATCAAGTTGATAAAGCTTCGGCAAAAGTGCCAAATAATTCTTTAGAGTCAAACGACAAAGATACTGTAAAGAAAGAGTTGTATGGTATATCCAATCCTGATTCAAACAAAATCGAAACAGTTGTCAAGAAGATTACCGAAAAAGCAGACTTTGAAGAACTAGCCAAACAATCAAAAAGCTTCAAGCTTTTCCACAACCAAGTCAAATTATTTATAAAGAATCTCTAAACACAATAACGGCTGTTTCCCTCCCAGAAAACAGCCGTTATTTCTTTACATCCTTTCAATACTCATCTTTCAACATCTTTACAAAATCATCTTCATAGGCTTTTAGGGCCTTTAATAATGCTTGTAATTCGTTGTATTCCGACGAGCCTTTTTTGGCATTGTAAAGTTTGTCTGCTCGTTCCGAGGCCTTTTCGTATTCAGCTTCGTTTTTAATCTTTATCATCTGATTTATCGGTAATTGTTATTGAGTTTTTTCTTCCCAAATTTTACACAAATTTATAATAGTTTCCGTAGCTTTTTCCATATCCTGTACAGAAACCCATTCGTGTTTTCCATGAAATGCATGTTCGCCTGCAAAAATATTCGGGCAGGGCAATCCCATAAACGAAAGCCTTGACCCGTCTGTACCTCCTCTGATACTCATCTGTTTAGCTTCGATGCCACTTCTTTGAATAGCTTCTAAGGCATAGGCTGTTACTTGTGGTGTTTTGTCCAATACTTCCTTCATATTGCGGTATTGTTCAAATACTTCAAAGATAGCTTTTGAATGTGGATAATTAGCCAAAACGCCCTCCATTATTTCTTTCAATTTAGCTTCGTGGGCATGTAATTTTTCTTCGGAAAAATCGCGGATGATAAATTCAATCGTAGCTGTTTCTACCATGCCCGAAATACCAACAGGGTGGATAAAGCCTTCCATGCCTTCTGTTGTCTCTGGCGATAAACTATCTTTTGGAAGATTAGCCACAATATCTGCTGCAATTTTCAACGCACTTTCCATTCTGCCTTTGGCAAAACCAGGGTGTTGACTTACACCTTGAATCGTGATTTTTACGCCATCAGCCGAGAAGGTTTCATCTTCTAATGAACCCAACGTTTCGCCATCAATCGTATATCCAAAATCTGCCCCTATTTTTTGTAAATCTACTGCGGCTGTCCCTCTCCCAATTTCTTCGTCTGGCGTAAATAAAATCTTGATAGTACCATGTGCTATATCAGGATTATTGACTAAGTGATAAGCCGCATCCATTATCTCAGCTACACCAGCTTTATTGTCTGCACCCAATAAAGTTGTCCCACTTGCCGTTATAATATCGTTACCATATTGATAAGCCAAATCTGGATGTTCTGCCAATTTAAGGATTTGTGAATGATCATCTGGTAAAACAATATCATGTCCTTGATAGTTAGGATGAATAATAGGTTTTACGCCTGCACCCGAACAGTCGGGGGAAGTATCCACATGTGAACAAAAGCAAATGACAGGAACATTTTTGGCTGAATTGCTAGGAATAGTAGCATAAACATAGCCAAATTCATCTAAATGGGCATCTTTCACACCCATTTCAATCAACTCCTGAACTAAAACTTTGCTTAAATCCTTTTGTTTTAAGGTAGAGGGTTGAGAAGAAGAATTGGGGTCAGACTGCGTATCAATTTGTACGTATCTCAAAAATCTTTCTGTCGATGTATTTTTATAATTAGTTAGCATTTAGCGTGTTTTAAATTGTCTGTTTAATTATTAAGGTATTTTATTTACAAAGGTAACAAAGGTTTAAATTTTCGTGATTAACTTGCGACGAGATTATTGCAGAATATAAGGTTCTTATTGAAAAATAGAATTTTTTCAACAACTATCTAAATTTTGCAAAGAAAAACCGACTTATCCATTAGAAAGAGGATTTTTCATTTAATTTCGTATCAACAAAATAAAAACATATTTTTTCAAGATAAAGCCCAATAAATTATAGGTTATGTCAGAATTTGCAGAACTCTCGTTAGGTGACAAAAAGTATCAATTTCCTGTAATAACAGGAAGTGAAGATGAAAAAGCAATTGATATTGCCAAACTCCGTGATGAAACAGGTCATATCACCATTGATTCTGGTTACAAAAACACTGGAGCAACAAAAAGTGCTATTACGTTTTTGGACGGTGAACTAGGGATTCTTCGTTATAGAGGTTATTCTATCGAAGAATTAGCAGAAAAAGCTACTTTCTTGGAAGTTGCTTATTTGTTAATCTACGGTGAACTACCCACTACAGAGCAATATGCCGCCTTCGAAAACGAAATCAAAATGCACACCATCGTTAACGAGGATATGCGTAAAATTTTTGAAGGTTTCCCTGTAAATGCACACCCTATGGGCGTACTTTCTGCAATGGTTTGTGCAATGTCTGCTTTCTACACAGGCGACAAAGCGGGGGCTGATGAATTAAACATTATTCGTTTAATGGCTAAAATGCCTTCAATGGCTACTTGGTCTTACAAAAAGTCTCAAGGTCACCCAGTAAATTATCCAAACAACTCGTTGGATTATTGTTCAAATTTCTTGAACATGATGTTTGCTTTACCAGTTGCTCCTTACCATGTTAATCCTGTGGTGTCGGCAGCTTTAAATAAATTATTGATTCTTCATGCTGACCACGAACAAAACTGTTCTACTTCTACAGTTCGTTTAGTAGGTTCTTCTCATGCTAGTTTATATGCTTCAATTTCGGCAGGTATCAATGCACTTTCTGGTCCATTACATGGTGGAGCAAACCAAGAAGTAATTGAAATGCTAGAAGCTATCAAAGCAGATGGTGGTGATACTTCTAAGTACATTGCGATGGCGAAAGATAAAAACTCTGGTTTCCGTTTGATGGGCTTTGGTCACCGTGTTTATAAAAACTTTGACCCTCGTGCTAGAATCATCAAAAAAGCAGCAGATGATGTGTTAGCAGCTTTAGGTATCAATGATCCAGTATTGAAAATTGCTTCAGAATTAGAAGCAGCAGCTTTGAGTGACGAATACTTCGTAGCACGTAAGCTATATCCAAACGTAGATTTTTACTCAGGTATCATCTACCGTGCTTTAGGAATTCCAACTGATATGTTTACAGTAATGTTTGCGATTGGTCGTCTTCCGGGTTGGATTGCACAGTGGAAAGAAATGAAAGCTAACAAAGAGCCTATCGGTCGCCCACGCCAAGTATATGTAGGAGCTACTGAACGTGCTTATGTTGATCTTGCTGATAGAAAATAGTTTTTTCTTGATAGATATATTGAAAGAGGTGTTTTGCGATAAGTAAGACACCTTTTTTTGTTTTTTTTTATTGTCTGTACCATACCACTTCAAGCACATAAGTGACTGACAATCATCCTTATGACTAGCGAGGGACTTAAGTCCCTCGCTAGTCATAAGGATGCGAACCTCACTCATATAGTCAGATAAGGACACCAAAAATTACTCATGGCATGACTTTGATAGTTTTATCATAATTGCCAATAAATTGGAAGTCATGCCATGAGTTACTACTAGTTTGAGGGAATACAGCCTTTTTTTATTAGATTTGTTAAAATCTAAAATCCTTCATCAATCATGAAAAAAACGCTTCTATTTTTAGTTTTAGTATTATCTCATCTATCCTTTGCACAGAAAGGTAAGGAGAAAATTTTGGTTACCGACATGACCAAAATCAAACAAGCAGGCAATGTGTCTATCTCGCCCGATGGCAAAAGAGCTATTTATGTATTAAGAACCAACGAAGGTAGCGAGACTGATAAACTAGACTTTGATTATCGCTCGCATTTATGGCTTACTGATTTTCAAACGGTTAAACAGTTAACACGTGGTACTGAAAGCGTCGGCGGTGCTACATGGTCGGCAGATAGTAAACAGATTGCCTTTGCTCGAAACGTTAAAGGAAAATCACAAATATTTATTATGCCCTTGGATGGCGGAGAGGCTTATCAATTAACAGACTTCAAATACGGAGCTAATAATCCCCAATGGTCGCCAGACGGCTCTAAGATTCTCTTTTCAATAAGTGTTACTTTCTCTGATATTCTGAAAGATTCCTTGTTGAACCCCACTAAAAAACTGCCTTCATGGTCAATTGAAAAAGCGGGTTTTAAAAACAACGATTTCTTGAAAGGTGATAAAAAGATTAAAGCTAATCCAAACGGAAGCATCGAAGAAATCAGGGCTTATCTTGAAAAAGATGTGGAAGACAAGAAAGCTAAGGTGATTAACCGTCTGAATTTTCAAGGAGAATCTACCACTGAACCTGAAATTCGTTTTAGCTTATTGTTTGTCATTGATGCGAAAGAAGGAGCAAAACCTGTTCAGATTACAAAAGGCTTCTGGTCGTATAGTGGTGGAACGTGGTCGGCTGATAGTAAAAAAGTATATGCTTCGAGCGGTAGAGATAGTTTACAACACCCCGACCGTGAGCTTAATTCAGCTATCGTTTTATTAAATGCTGATGGTTCGGGTCTAAAACAGCTTATTGCTGAAAAAGGTATTTCGTATAGTGGTGCTACACCTTCGCCTGATGGAAAATTGTTGATTGCTACGATGTCTAAAACAGATTGGTTAGGGTTTAATCAAATTATTTTAGCCAATGCCGATGGTACGAATAAAACAAATGTGGTATTTGATAGGGCTGCCAATAATTTTGAATGGACTGACGACAGTAAGTATGTGTATTTCACAGCAAGCTCAAACGGCGGTACTCCTATCTACAGGTTAGATGTGCAAAGCAAAAAGATAGAAAGATTAAGCGATTTTGATTCAGGCGTTAGCAGTTTTGACATTTCTAAGGAGCGCATTGTTTTTGCAAAAACAGAAGTAAAAAACCCTTCTGAGATATACACGGCTGACATTCTGATGAAAAATGCCATCAAATTGAGTGCGCATAATGATGAATGGCTACAAAATAAAGCCTTGAGTTTTCCTGAGAAACGTGTATATAAAAACTCTAAAGGACAGTCGGTAGAATACTGGATTATGAAGCCTAGTAACTATGAAGCTGGTAAAAAATATCCTTTATTGTTAAATATGCATGGTGGCCCAACGGCGATGTGGGGACCGGGAGAAGCGTCGATGTGGCATGAATTCCAATATTTCTGTGCACAAGGTTATGGACTTGTCTATGCGAATCCAAGAGGTTCGGGGGGCTATGGGAAAGATTTCCAGTTTTCAAATTATCAAGATTGGGGTAAAGGGCCTACGGAAGATGTATTAGCTGCCGCAAGCGATGCTGCTAAAGAAAGTTGGGCTGATACTTCTAAACAGGTAATCACAGGAGGTTCGTATGCTGGCTATTTAACTGCATGGATTATTTCGCACGACCACCGTTTCAAGGCGGCCTTTGCACAAAGAGGTGTTTATGAACTCTCTACCTTTATGGGTGAAGGTAACGCTTGGCGACTAACGCCTAATTATTTCGGGGGTTATCCTTGGGAAGAAAACATCAAACCTATCTTAGCAAGGGAATCTCCGTATACGTATATTGATAAAATCAAAACGCCGTTTTTAATCAAGCATGGTGAAAATGATTTAAGAACTGGCGTCATACAATCTGAAATGATGTATAAATCATTAAAGATTATGGGTAAAGAAGTGGAATATGTACGAATGCCAGGAGGTACACACGAGCTTTCGAGGTCGGGAAATGTTCGTCAGAAAATTGATAGAATGCTTAGAATTTATGAATTCTTTGAAAGATATATCGGAACAAAGTAAGTAAATGAGTATTTTTACTATAGAAATGGGGAAAATCAACATGATTTTCCCCATTTCTTTTTTGCCCATCTATTCCTTAATAGACGTATACTTATGCAATCGTGTAAAAAATGCCACACATTAAAGGAATTATCAAGATGGAATAGGTTTTTTCTATATCTCTACATCAAACAGAAGAATAATATTTCTATCTCTTCATTAAAATTATTAAAACATGAAAAAGCTATTTTTAACATTCGCCATCTTAGCTACTGCTTTAGTTGCTACAACTCAGAAAGCTGCTGCTCAATTCTCATTAGGTATTCATGGTTCATATTTCGCACCTGATGCTAAAGATGCTAAGGGTCTTTATGGTGGTGGTTTACAAGCAAAAGTATTTGTAACTGAACAATTTGCGGTTGGTGTGGGTGTAAAATCTATCCAAGAAGAATTTAAAGGCACTGGTTACGAGTTCACTAATACCATAATTCCTGTTACTGGGATGCTTGAATACTATTTAACAAAAGGTATTGTTCGTCCATATATTGGTGCTGAAGCAGGGGTTTTTACGTCAAAAGTAAAAGGAAATGTATTAGGTGTAAGTTCTGAAAGTAGTTCTTCAAAATTCGGAGCAGCTCCAAAATTTGGTATCGCTATTCCAATCGGGAATCTAGGTATTTTTGCAGAAGGTACTTATAACTTTATCTTCGATAACAAAAACGGAAATGATAATGGCTCACCTACTAATGCAGACTTTAGTACTTCTTCTAAATTCTTCATGGTAAATGCAGGTTTGACTTTCGGATTCGGAGGAAAATAATTTAAGTGATTAGTTTTAATCAAAAAAAATGCTTCGCTGTTCGGCGAAGCATTTTTTTATTCTTTTACTGGTAAACTCATTGGTCTGGTAGCAGTTGAATCCAACCTAAACCTTCCTTCTGAATCTCTTACAACCATCATATACATTGGTTTTCTGCTTAATAACACATCAACCATTGATGTTTGTTGAGTACTATCTACACCCATTGGTGTTTCATCTTCCTCTTCATTCAAACTCACAACACCATCGCCAAAAGAAAGTACTTTAATCTTAACTGAGGCTGTTCCTATACCTATCAACCCTAAATCTTTAGCTGCTGCATAAGAAACATCCAAAACTCTTCCTCTACTATGTGGCCCTCTGTCGTTTACTTTCACTACCGTCACCAAACCATTTGAAGGATTGGTTACTTCTAATAAAGTACCAAATGGAAGGTATTTATGAGCAGCGGTTCTGCGAGTGGCTTTGTAGCGTTGACCGCTTGAAGTTTTTCGCCCTTCGAACTTACTAGCATAATACGAAATCTTTCCATGTAAAGTCTTCTTAGGTTTGGAAGGAGTTGATAAACTAGTAATTGTGGCTGTAAAAAGCAGGAAAACTGTTTTTAAAATCATAATAACATATTTAGAAACCTACCGCAAAAGCCTAGCGATGTAGTACAATTGATATTGAAAAAGATTATATCAAATCGTTTTACAATAAGGGTTTCGTGAAACAATCATTTAATATTCAGATACGCTACCGTTAACTTAAACCTTAAAAAATTGCAAAAAAAATTCACCAAATACTATTTCTTTAAATACCATTTGTTAAATCAAGGCTGCAATTTACACTTTTTTATCCAAAATTCGGATGTATAGACCATGACAATCCTTAACAAGTATCAAGGCTAAATCTATAAAATCAGGGTAATATCTTAATTTCTCAACTATTTTCACTTCAACCACTACTCCTATTCCGTTTGTAAATTAGCTGATTATCAGCACTTTTCAAATTTTCAGGCAATAATTCTCCTACCCTGCCTACCTATCACCTATCTTTTATGAAGTTTTCACATTAAATTTTCAAAATTTGGCTAGTTTAACAAACTTTAACAAAAAATCTACAAAGTATATTTATTAAAAAAAGAGGTTTCGTTGATAACGAAACCTCTCCAAAATTTCTTTTTAATCTATTCTACTACAAAGCTCCCGCTTTTATTTCTTCCACTACTGCTGGGTCTAACAAAGTAGAAGTATCACCTAAATTATTGGTTTCTCCTTCGGCTACTTTTCTTAGAATCCTTCTCATGATTTTTCCAGAGCGTGTTTTTGGCAAGCCACTTACAAACTGGATTTTATCTGGCTTGGCGATAGGCCCAATTAAACGGGTTACAGTCGCTAAAATATCTCTACGGGTTAAGTCAGAATCATCACCTTGCACTTTTTCGCAAATGACATACGCGTAAATACCTTGTCCTTTAATATCGTGTGGATACCCTACTACCGCAGACTCTACCACACCCAAGTGCATATTAATCGCATTTTCTACCTCTGCCGTACCAATTCTATGACCCGATACATTGATTACATCATCTACACGTCCTGTAATTCTGTAATATCCGTCTTCATCACGCATACAGCCATCGCCAGTAAAATAAAGATTTTTATAAGTAGAAAAATACGTTTGGATACAACGATCATGATCGCCATAGGTAGTACGGATAATCCCTGGCCACGGGAACTTGATACATAAATTACCAGAAACGCCGTTGCCTGTTATCTCCTCTCCTTTTTCATCTACCAAAATTGGTTGTACCCCCGGCAAAGGTAAAGTGGCATAAGCTGGTTTTGTTTTGGTAACGCCCGCAATAGGTGAAATCAAAATACCGCCTGTTTCGGTTTGCCACCAAGTATCTACTATCGGGCATTTGCCTTTACCGATATTTTCGTTGTACCAGTTCCAAGCTTCTTCGTTGATTGGCTCTCCTACTGAACCTAATACTTTCAACGAACTTAAATCTTTTCCGTTGACATAGTCTAACCCAAAGCCCATCAATGAACGAATGGCTGTTGGTGCTGTATATAAAATATTAACTTTGTGCTTATCAATCACATCCCAAAAACGACCCGCATCTGGATAAGTGGGTACACCTTCAAACATCAAAGAGGTTGCACCATGACACAATGGCCCATAAACGATGTACGAATGTCCCGTAATCCAACCAATATCTGCCGTACAAAAATGAACCTGCCCTTGCTGATATTGAAAAACATTGGCAAACGTATAGGTAGCATATACCATATAACCTCCACAAGTATGTACTACGCCCTTAGGCTTGCCTGTTGAGCCTGAAGTATAAAGGATAAACAACATATCCTCTGCATCCATTTCTTCTGCTGGACAATCAGACGATACCGTTTTTACTTCATTTTCCCACCATACGTCACGTCCCTTCAACATTGAAACGGGTGTGCGGGTACGAGTAGAAACGATTACTTTTTGTACTGATGGACATTGAATTAAAGCATCATCTACTGTTGACTTCAACCCAATCTCTTTATTTCCTCTGAACGAACCGTCTGAAGTAATGACAATATTACATTGTGCATCGTTGATACGGTCGGCGATTGACTGTGCCGAAAAACCTCCAAAAACTACCGAATGGATTGCTCCAATTCTAGCGCAAGCTAATACTGCAATAGCCAATTCTGGAATCATTGGCATGTATATACAAATTCTATCTCCTTTTTTAGCCCCGTGTTTCTTCAATACATTGGCAAACTGACAAACTCTTTGATGAAGCATTTTGTAAGTAAGCGTCACTGATTCCTCATTAGGGTCATTAGATTCCCAAATGATGGCCGCTTGGTCTCCACGGGTTGCCAAATGACGATCAAGTGCATTCTCAGTAATATTCATTTTACCACCAGCAAACCATTTTGTAGTAGCTGTTGTAAAATCCCATTCCAATGTTTTTTTCCAAGGCTTACGCCATTGAAAATTTTGAGCTACCTCTGCCCAAAAACCTTCAGGGTCTGTTACTGACTGATTATATGCTGATTCGTAATCTTCAAAAGAGCTAATTTGTAAATTCATCATTAATTTGGATATATAAATTGTATGATATTGACTCGCTTCAGAATTTAATATTTTGTACCGTAAAAGTACAAGACATTTTTTTTATTCAAATACACTTTTTTAGGTTTTACGCTAAAATAATATAGCTATTCTTACTAAACAAAGTATAGTTTTTTGATTGATATTTTGAACTTTTACCATAAAAGTATCTTATTTTGCTTAAAAAGCTGTCAATGGCATATCTATAAGGTAAAATACAAAATCTTGTAAGCCTATGCACACTCCTGCCTTCTAATTTGAAACAATCCCTAATGCCAAAGTATTGATTTTTGCCACTAATGTTCTTGTTGAAAACGGCTTTGATACATACAAATCCGCGCCTGTCAAATACCCTTTTTCAATATCTGCTTCTTTGTTTTTGGCACTTAAAAACACAATTTTGATATGCTGAAACCGAATGCTTTCTTTGATAATTCTACATACTTCATAGCCATCCACACGGGGCATCATAATATCTAATAGAATAATAGAAGGCACTTCTTTTTCAATAATTTCTAAGGCTTCAGAGCCATCACGTGCGATAAAAACACTGTAGCCTTCTTTCTTCATTAAAAATTCTAAAGACATCAAAATGCTAGGTTCATCATCAACGATTAATACTTTTATTATCTTTTTCATATCTTTATTTCAATAGTATATGTGATTATTATTGATGGGTAAGCTAAACAACCGAAATCATAAAAGTGAATTTCGCACCCTTTCCGACTTCACTTTCTACCCAAATTTCTCCGTTATGTAACTCTACAATCTTTTTGGAAATAGCCAACCCTAAGCCACTCCCGATTGGTTTTTTAATGGTTTGATCTTCTGCTTGAAAAAATTTATCAAAAATCAACCGCTGGGAATGCTTATCTATTCCAGCGCCATTATCTTGCACACTGATATAAATATTGTTGTCTGCATAATGGGTTGCTAATATAATTTCTCCTGTGTGGGGTTCGCAATATTTAATAGCATTCGATAATAGATTGACCACTACCTGAATCAGCTTGTCTCTATCAGCCTTGAACCTCGGTGCAAAACGGTCGGGAATAAAAGCTACCTTTATTTCCTTTTCCTTAGCTTGTTGATATAGGGCATCGATAGAATCTTTTACAATCTCTTGAATATCAACATCTTCTAAAATCAGCTTTTGTTTGCCCGATTCGTATTTTTCTAAATCCAGCACTTGGTTGATTAACCTGCTGAGTCTGTCGGATTCCTTTACAACGGTGCTTAAAAAATGTTCCCGTTCCTCCAAGTCCATATCAGGGTTATCATAAACAATTTCTGATAATGCCCTGATGGAAGTAAGTGGTGTTCTGATTTCATGGGCAACGGTAGACAGAAAATCGTCTTTGAGCTTATCCGTCTTTTGCAGTATCTCGTTGGCCTCTTTTAGTTCGGTGGTGGCTCTTTCTAACGCGACAGATTTTCTTTTTAGTTCTTTATTGGCAGACAATAAACTTTGTGAGGATTTCAGGATTCTAATTACTTCTTCAGTCGAGATACTTTCTTCTTTTGATACCGACGAAATCATCATTCTGGCCGAAGCTGTTCCTACAATACCTGCTAACAGTTTTTCAACATAAGTCACAATTTGTGGGTCAACCTTCGCATTAATCAACCTTATCTTATGTTTTTGGGCATAGAGATTTAATATTTTCTCTGCTCTTTTTTCACCCAGAAAGTTACTTAATAACGATTGAATGTCTGATAAATGAGCCGTCCCTCGCCAAATCGTTGGGTTTTCTACTTGTTCTGAATATTCAAAAATATCTACAAAAATTAAGGCCTGATTATGCTCTATCGAGCTGACATGACTATTGATGGAGAAATAAATATAACAGAAAATATTCAAGAGTAAACTCCAAAACAAACCATGCGAGATGCTATCCATGCCTTCTAAACCAAACAATGAATACGGTTTCAAGGCCGAAAAGCCCATCAATCCCGTTTCGACTATTGATTCTGGCAAGAAACCCGCCCTCACCATCGACGGAACGACTAAGGTATAAAACCAAAAAAATGTACCTACTAATAGCCCTATTAAAGCTCCTTTTTTAGTAGCATTTTTCCAAAAAATTCCACCAATAATGGCAGGACCAAATTGGGATACCGCCGCAAAAGACACCATTCCGTTGGAAACCAACGAGTAATGTTCGGCAATAGTTTTATAATATAAATACGCAAGCAACAATATCAAGATAATAGAGGCACGACGGATGTATTTTACTAAAGCACTTAAATTCCCTGCAAACCTATCTTGCAAAGTCGTTTTCTTGAGTATCACTGGCATGACGATATTGTTGGAAATCATCACGCTCAGGGCGATGGTTTCCACAATAATCATACTGGTGGCTGCCGAAAACCCACCTATGTAGGTAAGGAGGGTAATAAAATCTTGGTTGAATTTCAGCGGAATCGCTAACACGTAGCCATCAGAATTCACTAGATGATTGGGAAATAGCAATGCCCCACCCATGGCTATGGGTATCACAAAAATATTGATTAACAATAAATACAAAGGAAAAAGCCAAAGAGCTTTATTAAGGTGTTTTTCATCCACGTTTTCTACGACGGCTACTTGAAACTGGCGTGGTAAAAACATGATGGCCATCATGGATAACAATAAATGCCAAAACCAACCAGAAGTATCCTGTTGAGCATCTATGACAAAAACCTTGTGTAAGGCAGGCACTTTTGATGCTTTTTGAAAAATATCTCCTAAACCATCAAAAATAACATAGCTAACAAATATCCCCACCACCAAAAAAGCAACTAGCTTGATGATAGACTCTACAGCAATAGCAGTTACCATGCCTTCGTGACGCTCGGTAGAGTCGATGGTACGAGTACCAAAAATAATGGTAAAAACGGATAGTACGATAGTAATATAAAAGGCTAAATCACCCGTAAAAAAGCCTTGATTACTAATTTCGCCTGAGGCTTCGGCAACAATCAGGAAGCTATTTGAGATGGCTTTTAGCTGAATAGCAATGTAGGGCAAAATACCTAAAATACAGATAATGGTTACGATGACTCCCAAGGTGGCATTTTTGCCATAACGAGAAGAAATGAAATCGGCGATAGAAGTAATCCGTTGAACCTTACAAATTCTGATAATTTTACGAAGGACTATCCACCAAAGGGGCATCATTAAAGACGGCCCGATAAACACAGTTACAAACTCAATGCCATTGGTTACGGCCCTACCTACTGAGCCATAGAATGTCCATGCCGTACAATAAACTGCTAGAGATAAGGCATAAATATAGGGATTGTTAACAATACTTTTGCCTTTAGCAGAACGCTGTTCAGCCCAATAAGCTACTCCGAAAAGGAAAACCAGATAGAGCAGAGAAGTTAATATCAAAATAGCACTATTCATCTTTATTAATTTCTTGCTCTTTGTTGCGGACGCTCCAATAAATGATGATGATGAATAATACCCAAATGGAAAAGAAATAGAAGTAGAGTGTAGGAATACCATTAATCTTTGTGTCGTGATTGACAATCGAAAGAATAGGGAAATTAAAGAGAATTGTAAACACAACTCCTAAAACCAAAAGTTTTTGATTCTTTAATTTCTCTTTCATGATAAACGATAAGACCTTTGACACCAGACCTTAATTTTATCACAATTTAAGGTAAAAATTTAACTCTTCTCAGAAAGAGATAACTATAGTTGGTAAAATACTATACACAATCACTTTAATAGAAATATCTAAACAAAAAAAATATGAGTCATTTTGATTTTCAATTAAAATAGAGAGGTTTAATAAGCCTCATAGAGGCGATATATCGGTAGTGCTTAAACAACATTTTTCTCCTAGCCCCATCGGGGTGAAATATTTCGCCCCGATGGGGCTGGGTTGGGATATTAATATGATATTTCTACCGATATTCTGTTCCTAACGGAACTATCAATCATAAAACATGAGTCATCCGGAATTTTAAAATCATAAAAAAGCGGTCGAAATTAGTTTTCCGACCGCTTTTTTATGATTGA
>NZ_JBWKYN010000002.1:0-88175 GCF_059423785.1 Arcicella sp. GW458-12-2-14-TSB2
GGATGAAAGGATTATAGAAAAGATTATAGAAAATATCTAGATTCTAACCCCGATGGGGTGACATAAATTTTTAATCTTATACATTTTCACCCGATTGTATCACCCTTTCAGGGTTCTGACAATATTACATTAATTGTTTGCTATAATCATTCCATCCCTTCGGGATTATGGTCTACAAGATATAAGACACTAGAAGTAAGACAAAAGATTTAGTTTTAATACCTTTCTTTAAGTCTTTAGTCTTGTATCTTTAGTCTATAAAACCCTTCAAAGCCATTTGATAAACAGGCAACACCCGTTTACGTGCAAAATCATGATTGACGATAGGTGTAGGATAATCGAAAGTATTTAATTCTGGTACCCATTTTTTAATATATTCCAGTTGCTTATCAAACTTTTGTGTTTGTAAAGTCGGATTGAAAACCCTAAAGTAAGGTGCCGCATCGCAACCGCTCCCTGATGCCCATTGCCAACCGCCATTGTTGGCTGCAAAATCAAAATCTAATAACTTTTTAGCAAAATAAGCCTCGCCCCAACGCCAATCGATTAGTAAATGTTTGGTCAAAAAAGAAGCTACAATCATCCTAACACGGTTGTGCATGAAGCCTGTGGTATTCAATTCACGCATACCAGCATCTACGATAGGATAGCCCGTTTTGCCTTCACACCAAAGCTCAAACTCCTTTTCATTATTTCGCCAGATAATTTTGTCATACTCTTTCCTGAAAGCTTGTCCTTGCGAGATGTGTGGGAAGTGATAAAGAATATTGAAATAAAAATCTCGCCAGATTAATTCATTCAGCCATGTTTCTGATAGCGATTGTGCTTTGCGTGCTAATTCACGGATGCTAACTGTACCAAAGCGTAGATGAACAGATAACTTAGAAGTGCCTTCGATTGCGGGGAAATCTCGGTTGTCGGCATAGCTACGAATAATACCATCTCGCACTTGTTTACTAGGAAATTTTGTTTTAACTGCTTGAAATCCCATCATGGCTAAGGTTGGTATTTCAAAAGGCTTTGTTTGAAGAAAATTATCAAAGTACTTTTCAGTAGGATATGATTTCAAATAAAATGCATTTACCTTCTCTTTCCATTTACGGCTATAGGGTGTAAAAACAGTATAAGGCGTTCCTGCACCCGAAAGGACTTCATTTTTCTCAAAAACGACTTGGTCTTTATAAGTACTAAAGCCAACGCCTTCGCTAGTCACAAATTCACGGACGCTCTCATCTCTTTCATGGGCATACTGTTCATAGTCATGATTGGTATAAATCGTATCTATGTCATATTCATCAAGCAATGCCGGAAAAACTTCTTCAGGCGTACCATATTTTACTAAAACAGTACTGCCCATAGCCGTTAAAAATGCTTGGATTTCGGTTAGCGCCTCGTGAATAAATGCTACTCTGCGGTCATGTTTGTCGTCAAGTTTATCCAGAATATTTTTGTCAAAAATAAAGATTGGTAATACTGGCACACCTTTTTTAAGAGCATGGTATAATCCTGCATTATCGTGTAAGCGGAGGTCGCGACGAAACCAAAAAATCGAAATTTTAGACATTTTAATAAAGAATAAGGAAAATAAAAATTGGTTACTCTGAACTAACTATTTCAATCTGAATTTGTTCGATAGATTTATTGTATTCAAAACATAAATCAGTGTAAAGTTCTACAGGAAAGCCAGAAAATGGATTGAAAACCAAGTGGTTTTGAGATAATTCAGAAAAATATATTACTTATTAAAAAAAATATTGTCAAATATTATAGGCCAAAAAGAGCTATTGAAGAAGCATATACAGGTTTATTTGAAAAATTAACTAAAAGAATCAACTAAAAGTGTAATTTATTATCATATTGTATTGACAAGCCCTATCTGGAAATTGTATATTTGCAAGAATCGTATTGAAGTCATTTATCTATAGGGTGGGAGACTTTAGTATAAAACCAAGATTTTTGTTTTGATTTTATACGATAAAAGCCCTAGTAGCAATCATGTTATCAAACAAAACCGAAGATTAAAACCGTAAGAAATGACTCCAGGCGAAAAAACCGCAAACATTATTAGAATGAAATTATCTGAGTTCAGATTCGACCTCCCTAATAACCTCATTGCCTTGTACCCACCAGAGAACAGAGGTGAATCACGATTAATGGTGGTAAATAGAAAAACAAAAACTATTGAGCATCGTATGTTCACCGACATTTTGGATTATTTTGATGACGGTGATGTAATGGTTACAAACGACACTAAAGTTTTCCCTGCTCGTTTGTTCGGTCAGAAAGAAAAAACAGGTGCAAAAATTGAAGTATTTTTACTTCGTGAATTAAATAGAGAACACCGTCTTTGGGATGTATTAGTTGATCCTGCTCGTAAAATCAGAGTAGGTAATAAATTATATTTTGGTGATAGTGATTTAGTGGCAGAAGTAATCGATAATACTACTTCGCGTGGACGTACTATTCGTTTCTTGTACGATGGTGACCACAAAGCTTTGATGAAAGCGATTCACCAATTAGGCGAAACGCCACTACCAGATGAAATCCGTTTTAAACGTAAAGTAGAAGCGGCTGACGAAGAGCGTTATCAAACAATTTATGCTGAACACGTGGGTGCTGTAGCGGCTCCAACAGCAGGTTTGCACTTCAACAAAATCATCATGAAACGCTTAGAGTTGAAAGGTATCAACTTTACGCCACTTACCTTGCATGTTGGTTTAGGAACTTTCCGTCAGGTAGATGTTGAAGACTTAACAAAGCACAAAACTGATTCTGAAAATTTTAACATCACAGAAAAAACTTGTGAGGTGGTGAATGAAGGAATTGATAACAAAAAGAAAATCTGTGCAATTGGAACAACTGTTTTGAAGGCGTTGGAATCTTCTGTATCTGCGGATGGTCACTTAAAACCTATCGAAGGCTGGACAGATAAATTTATTTTCCCTCCATACGATTTCAGAATCCCGAATGCATTATTAACTAATATGCACTTGCCAGAGTCAATTTTATTGATGATGACTTCTGCTTTTGGTGGGTATGATTTGATTAAGGAAGCTTATCAAATTGCTATCAAAGAGAAATATAAATTCTTTAGTTATGGCGATGCCATGTTGATTATCTAAGATGTATAATCAGCACTTTTCAGGCGAAAGACATTAGGCAATATTCATAGCTTAGGTCTTTCGCCTGATTGTTTTAGGGGTTTGTATCAATTTTATTTTTCGTAATTATTCATGAAAAAATATGCTATAATAGTAGCGGGCGGAAGTGGTAGCCGAATGAAAAGTAATTTGCCTAAACAGTTTATCGAAATAGGTGGATTACCTGTATTGATGCATACTTTAATCCGTTTTAGAGAAGCTTATTCGGATATTAGCCTCATACTGGTATTGCCTGAAAGTCAGTTTGATTTTTGGAAGGAATTATGTCAAAAACACCATTTTGAGGTACAACACCAGTTAGTGAAAGGTGGACAATCAAGATTTCAATCGGGTAAAAATGGATTATCTGTAATAGATACAGACGGTATCGTGGCAGTGCATGATGGTGTCCGACCATTTGTAAGTACAGACATCATCCGTGAAAGCTTTGAGGTTGCCCAAACCAAAGGAACAGCCGTCGTCAGTGTAGCTTCTAAAGATTCTGTTCGGGTAAATGGGCAAGCAATAGACCGCCAGACTGTTCGATTGATACAGACACCACAAACGTTTCAAGTAGCTATTATCAAAAAGGCTTTTGAAACCGAAGAGTTGAGTACCTTTACTGACGATGCGAGTGTCGTAGAATTTGCAGGCTTTGATATTAATCTCATCGAAGGGTCGTACGAAAATATCAAAATCACCACCCCCGAAGATTTAGAGTGGGCAGAAATTATTTTGAAGCGAAATGCTTAAACGCTTATCCATAAAAGAATATACTGACGGCATTTTGGCTGGAAACAGAATGATTCTCAGCAGAGCAATCACGCTGACAGAAAGCAATTTGCCTACAGATAAAATATTGGCTCAAGAAGTACTAGAAGCTGTGTTACCCCATACGGGAAATTCAATCAGGATTGGTATTACAGGTGTACCTGGCGTGGGCAAAAGTACTTTTATAGAGGCCTTCGGACAGTATTTGACCAAGCTACCCAAAAAAGTAGCTGTATTAGCGATTGACCCAAGTTCGCCCATTAGCAAAGGAAGTATTCTGGGGGATAAAACCCGCATGGAAAAGCTCGTGAATGACCCACTGGCTTATATCCGTCCTACCCCTACCAGTGGAGGTTTGGGGGGCGTAGCCAACAAAACCCGTGAAGCAATGTTACTTTGTGAAGCCGCAGGCTTTGAAGTAATCATTATTGAAACAGTAGGAGTGGGGCAATCAGAAACCATAGTGCATAGTATGGTCGATTTTTTTCTATTACTCATGTTAGCTGGTGCTGGTGACGAACTCCAAGGAATCAAGAAAGGCATTATGGAAATGGCCGATTTGATAGCTATTACTAAAACAGATTCGGGCAATGAAACCCAAGCGGATTTAGCTAAAGTAGCTTATCAAAATGCCCTACATTTGTTCCCACCTAACCAAACAGGCTGGTACCCCGAAGTACTTACCTGTTCGGCTATTACTGAGAAAGGGATTAAGGAAATATGGGAGGCTATTGAAAAGCATCGTGAACTACTTATGGGAAATGGATATTTTCAACAGAAGCGTAGCCAACAGAATTTGGAATGGATGTATTATTTTATAAAGAAGTCGCTAGAAGAGAAATTTTACGAACATCCTAGCGTTGACCTTTATAGGAAAGATATTCAGCAGGAGGTAAGTGAAGGGAAGAAATTGCCCATTAATGCTGCCATGGAATTGCTGAATTTATTTTATCAAAATAAAAAATGAAAAACTTTTGGCATAATTTAGCCTTATCAATCCTCAAGTACAGACTTTACTACCTATCTGCCGTAATTGCCCTAGCAATTTTCATGACGGTGATGGCTTCTAAAACGCAAGTTTCTAGCGAATTGCCTAAGATTCTTCCTCAATCAGATGAACGCTTTCAGTTATACGAATCTTTCAAAAAAAGATTTGGCGAAGATGGTTCAGTGATGGTAATTGGTGTTGAAACCAACAAAATGTTTCAGTTGGCTTTTTTCCAACATTGGCAAGACTTGGCTAAAACTATCAAAACCGTAAAGGGTATCAAAGATGTAGTATATGCCGGTAATATTCCAAGAGTCGAGAAAAATGATTCTCTGAAACGCTTTATTACCAAAAGTCTGATAGCACAGAGGGCTACTTCCCAAGTTGAGGTAGATTCTGTAAAAACCAAATTAGATAAACTACCTTTTTATAAAGGATTCATCATCAACGAAACGGGCAATGTGCATTTGATGATGATTACTTTTGACCAAAGTGCTATTAACGATAAGAGTAGGGTAGAGGCCGTACAAAAGATAAAGAAAATTGCTAAAGAATTTGAAACCAGCCAAAATACGGATTTGCATCTCTCAGGAATGCCTTTTATCCGTACTGAAATGACGGCTCAAATTACTAACGAATTAGGTATTTTCTTGATTTTAGCAATAGTAGTTACTTCCTTGATTTTACTGGCGTTTTTCCGGAGCTTCAAAATAATGCTGGTAGCATTGGTAGTTGTTTTAATTGGAATCGTATCTGCCTTGGGGATTATTGTGATGTTTGGGTTTAAGATTTCTATCATTTCTGGATTGATTCCTCCTCTTGTAGTTGTGATTGGCGTACCCAATGCCATATTTATCGTAAACAAATATTACGAAGAATACGCCTTGCATGGTAACCAAGAGTTAGCCTTGAAAGTAACCATCGAAAAAATTGGACAAACACTTGTGTTGTCGAACCTCACTACTGCAATTGGGTTTGGTGTTTTTGCTTTTACGGGTAGCATCTTTTTAATAGAGTTTGGCATTGTAGCAGCTATCAATGTAATGTTAACTTATGCTGTTTCATTGATTTTGATTCCTGTAATATTTAGCTTTTTAGCACCGCCAGCGAACAAACATACTATTCGTTTAGAGTCTGGTAAAATATCCAAATTTTTACTTGGTATCGACCATTGGGTGAACCACCGAAGGTCGGTTATTTATTTAGTAATTATCCTAATTATCGGTGTATCGGTGTATGGCACAACCAAAATAAAATCAATAGGGTATATCGTAGATGATTTAACGAAGGATAACCCTATCTATACCGATTTGAAATTTATTGAAAAGAATTTCAAAGGAATTATGCCTTTTGAAGTAGCCATAGACACTTATGAACCTGGCAGAGTAATGAATTCCCCAGAGCTTTTGACTAAAATAAAAAGGATGGAGAAGGAATTTGCCAAGTATCCAGAATTTACCAAACCTGTTTCTTTAGTGACGGCCGCTAAATTTATTTATCAGGGGTATCGTGGTGGTGACCCTAAATATTTTGTATTGCCAGGTATCAACGAACTAGCAAAGCTTAAAGAATACAATGCTAGCTTGTCGGGTAAACAAAATTTTGCCAAAGGCTTTATTGATTCTACAAAGCGTTATACACGTGTAAGTTTTCAAATTGCAGACTGCGGAACGGTGCGGACTAATCAAATAATTAGTGCGTTACAACCTAAAATAGATAGCATCTTTAATTATAATGCCGAAACCAACGAGTTTTATAAAAAAGGGGATAAGCAAGGCTATGATGCTGAAATAACGGGTAATAGTGTGATTTATGCTTGGCAAAATGATTATTTGCAAGGTAATTTGGTAGAGAGCACCCTTCAAGCAATTTTTCTGATTTGTATCATTATGGCATTGTTGTTTAGGTCTTGGAAAATGGTTTTTATTTCAACTTTACCAAGCTTGATTCCCCTTCTGATTACAGCGGGATTGATGGGCTATTTTGATATTCACTTGAAATATTCAACTATTTTGATATTTTCAATAGCCTTCGGTATTTCATCAGATGGAACTATTTATTTCTTGACACGCTATAAAGATGAATTGTTGAATAAAAACAGAACTGTAAAAGAAGCTGTCACAGCAACCATTTTGAATACGGGTGTTTCTATGTTTTATACAGCAATCGTATTGTTTACAGGTTTTTTTATTTTTACAGCTTCAACTTTCAAAGGAACACAGTCGTTAGGAATATTAATTTCAATTACGCTGTTGATGGCGATGATTTGCAATTTAATATTACTACCAGCATTCTTGATGACACTGAATAAGCGTGAAAGTAAAAAGCTATTTATGTAATAATGAGGGGTTTTTTCTGAATACAAGTATCTGATAATCTTATCCTTATCACTAGCGAGGGACTTAAGTCCCTCGCTAGTGATAAGGATTGAAAGCTCGATCGCTTAGTCACTAAAGACACCAGCTAAAAGTAAATGATTTTGAGGATTATCCTTCCACACTTTGCGTAACACTAAACTACCGCTTGTGTGATGAAATGTTACCTTGCAAAAAATCCTGAACAATCTATCAATACCCTTTTAATAAAAAAAGCTTATGCCTTACAGCTTAATGCTAATAGCTACTAATTATCTTTGCGGATGGAAAAACAAACTTCAATATACACTACTCAGTTTTGGTTACTTTGCGTTAGTAATTTTCTTTTTTCTGCTAGTTTTCAAATGATGATTCCCGAACTGCCCGATTATCTAGGTTCAATGGGTGGAAAAGAATACATCGGTTACATCATTGCATTATTTACGCTTACAGCAGGTTTTGCGCGTCCTTTTTCTGGTAAATTGACTGATACCATCGGTAGAGTACCCGTGATGGCCTTTGGGTCATTGGTATGTTTTGTGTGTGGCGGACTATATCCCTTTGTTCATACCATTGCTGGTTTTTTATTATTGCGCTTTTTGCATGGTTTTTCTACGGGTACAAAGCCTACGGCTACGTCGGCCTATGTAGCAGATATTATTCCCGAAAATCGACGTGGTGAAGCACAGGGAATGCTAGGTATTTTTACGGCAACGGGGATGTCTATCGGCCCAAGTATCGGGAGTTACCTTACCAGTTGGATATCTATCAATGGGATGTTTTTTACTTCTTCAGCTTTTGCTTTACTCTCTATCTTAATATTGTTGAATATGCGAGAAACGCTTCCAACGATACAAAAAAAGGCTTTTTCTTTTAAATTATTTAGGATAGGTTGGCAAGATGTGTTTGAACCAAGGGTAATTCCAGCCTTTGTTGTGATGATTTTAGTGTCGTTCTCTTCGGGTGTATTGCTTACTTTGGTGCCAGACCAAACCAAACTATTGGGGATTAGCAATAAAGGGCTTTTTTTTACAGTTTATACCGTTGCTTCTTTAACAGTAAGGCTATTCTTTGCGAAATCATCGGATAAATATGGTCGGATTCCTATTTTGATGATTTCATCAACTATCTTGGTAATTTCCATGATATTGTGTGCTTTAACTAGCTCTTTTTGGATATTTATTTTATCCTCTATTTTATTTGGCTTTTCTTGGGGATTCAATACACCCACTTTAATGGCGTGGACAGTAGATTTATCTGACGAGCTTTACAGAGGAAGAGCCGTTGCCACTACTTACATTGCCCTAGAGGCAGGTATTGGCTTAGGAGCATTATTTGCAGGACAAATTTATAAAGGCAAAGTAGAGAACATTGTTATTCCATATTTTCTTGCCGCTTTTTTTGCATTTGCTTCTTTGGTATATTTATACTTTAAACAAAAAGAAAGACCTGTTTTGATAGAATCTTAGCAGTTAAGAATTGATTAGTAAATAGTAATTGGTGATTAGCACACAAATTTAGTTAATCATTTATTTACTACAAATGACAACATTGCTTTAATTGTATTGATTACTTAACTTAGAGTTTTTAATATTTTCTAGGGTTTAAAAATTTTATTTTAGATTAAATAGGTGTAATTTTTTCTGAAATTCCGCTGTTTGAGCAAAGCGAAATGGGTCGCCGACGATTATGAATTTCTTTTAGCTCTTCCATTGCAGTTACTTTCCTTATATCGAGCTGGCACGCATAGTGTGGCACGCATAGCGAAGAAAAGATAATTAGTAGTGAATGGAAATTTTCTTTTCAGATAAAAATCAAATAAAATTCTTAAAAATATTCTAATCTGTCTAGCGTTAGCAAAAAAATGCTACCGAGACATCAGATCATTTACCAATCACTATTTACTAATCACTACTTACCATGGTTTTTGAACAATATCTCGAACAGAAAAATATAGATTCAGAAAAATTTCTTTGGGCAAATCCCGAGGATTTTCAAAGCCTGAAAGTGGTTTTTAACCAAGTAAATCCAGAGAGTTTTACAGCCCAAAAGAAGTTTTTAATTAACAAACTTCGTAGAAAATATCAGTTAAAAACCTTCTAAGTAAATACACTGACTTCGCTTAAATTAGTATCAATGAAATTTAACTGCAAATCAATAAATAGGAATATTTGTAGTATATTTATGATTATTAAAATAAAATAGTCTCACTTCATTTGCTGAAACTCCTTTCTTTTAAACTTTGCCAAGACAAAAATCTAAATCATTGTACTTTTTTAAGAATTAAAATTCATGTCTTCTGTAAAAAACTTAGAAACTTTTTTTCCAACCGAAGCTCAGATTCCAGCGGAATATAATCTCACAGAGCCGATTGAGCAACGTGAGTATTTAGTTAACGGCGAGATGCGTCAGTGGGCTGGGAAGACCCAAGATGTTTGGTCTCCTGTTTATGTTCAGACTGCCAACGGTTTAGAACAAAAAAGAATAGGTTCGTATCCTATCACCAATCCGGAAGATGCGATGGAAATCTTGGATGCTGCCGTAAAAGCTTTCGACCATGGTCGTGGCGAGTGGCCTTCAATGTCTGTTGCTCACCGTATAGAATGTGTTGAGAAGTTTACGCAACAGATGATTACGAAACGTGATGAGGTTGTGAAATTATTGATGTGGGAAATCGGTAAATCTTTGGGTGACTCACAAAAAGAATTTGACCGTACCGTTCAATATATTTATGATACTATTGGTGCATTGAAAGACATCGACCGTAATTCTTCAAGATTTATGATTGAAGAGGGAATTATCGGACAGGTTCGTCGTTCTCCACTTGGTGTTGTTTTGTGTATGGGACCATTCAACTATCCCTTGAATGAAACTTTCACTACGTTGATTCCTGCATTGATTATGGGAAATGTAGTGATGTTTAAGCCACCAAAACATGGTACTTTATTACACTACCCGTTATTGGAGGCTTTCCGTACATCATTCCCTGCTGGGGTAATCAATACAATTTACGGTCGTGGAAATTCAGTAGTTCCTCAATTGATGGAATCAGGCAGAATTGATGCTTTAACCCTGATTGGTTCGTCGAAAGTAGCGGATAAATTGAAAAAAATGCACCCGAAAGTAAACCGTTTGAGAGCTATTTTAGGACTAGATGCTAAAAATGCTGCCATCGTTACTGAAAGTGCTGATTTAGAATTAGCCGTGAAAGAATGTATGTTAGGTTCATTATCGTTCAATGGTCAGCGTTGTACAGCTTTGAAAATAATGTGGGTACACGAATCATTGGTTGATGCTTTCAACAAACGCATGTCTGAAGAAATCGGTAAGTTGAAATTAGGTTTAATGTGGGAAAAAGGAGTAAACATTACGCCACTTCCTGAGCCTAACAAACCAGCTTACTTGAAAGAATTGATTGACGATGCCATTGCACACGGAGCAAAAGTTGTAAATGAAGGCGGTGGAGAATCTTTCAAATCTATTGTTTACCCTGCATTGGTATATCCTGTAAACAGAGAAATGAAAGTTTGGCATGAAGAACAATTCGGTCCTCTTGTTCCAGTAGTAGCTTTCAGTGATATTCAAGAACCAATTAATTACTTAATTGAATCGTCGCACGGTCAGCAAGTATCTATTTTCAGTAAAGATGTTCATCAGATTTCTGAATTAATGGATGTGGCTGTACACCAAGTTTCGCGTGTAAATATTAACTCACAATGTCAGCGTGGACCAGACGGTTTCCCTTTCACGGGTCGTAAAGATTCAGCAGAAGGAACACTTTCAGTAACGGCTGCTTTGCGCTCGTTCTCTATTAGAACAGTAGTTGCTACTAAAGAAACTGCTGAGAACAAAGCTATCGTCAACCAAATTGTAGAAAATCAAGAATCAACATTCCTTTCTACTCGTTTTATTTGGTAGTTTTTTAGCTGTTAGCAGTTAGCCTTGAGCTATGAGCTTATATAACTAAAAATCCTGCAAGAATTTATTTTCTTGCAGGATTTTCTGTATTTACAGTGTGAATTTACCACCGTGGTCTGTGGCATACAGAACACGGACGGTAGAAGAAGAAATAAACGATTACGAGCAAAGTTTAAAAATATCCCGTGATTTAAAAGGTGTTATTGATACAGCTTATGAAAAAGGAAAATTGGAAGTAGCCAGAAATCTAAAGTCTTTAGGAGTTGATATTGACATTATTATCAAATCAACGGGCTTGTCTCTGGATGACATTGCTAATTTGTAAATTTTACATTTGGTGACTAATGTATGCTATTAGGTGTGCGGCTGGCAAAAATAAAAATTGAGCTAATACAGTGCCTAATAGTCTTGATAGCATCACAAAAATTATATTAAATCGAAAAGTTGTTTCATTTATTTCTTTTCCCATATATTGGTCTGTGAGTATTGACAAATATGGGTCAATAAATACAAACATGATTATTGTAGAAAATCCATTTATTAATGCTGATAAATTACTAGCCGTACTTCTATAATCTGGATTCAAATACCCAGCATATACTGATGCAATTACACCCACAGACAGAATGGCTGTGGCAACGGTATTCAAAATAAATATTTTCCAAGGGTAATAATCGTGTTTAAAAAGTAACTTAATATTTGAATAGCTTGGGATGGTAAAATACAAGAGCGTTTTTTTGAGAAGAGAGCCTTTGGATATGAAACTGATAAACATTTTACTAAAAGTTTTGACCTTATAAAACTCCATGATTGCTCTAAAAAATACTCTCTGGGTAGTTGGAGTTAAAAATATTCCTAGTAAAGTGGCAATAGTATACGATAATAGGATGAGTCTAAATGTAAAGGTTGTACTCCCCAAATCGCTATGGATAGTTTTTTCAACATAATTAGCTAACAACGGTGCCTGAAATCCATTGGCAGTTCTGGAAATAACATTCAGGATATTGAATAATGAAAAAGCGAGTGCAATTTTCCCTGTTCTAATACCGGCAATCCTTGCTGCGAAGGAGAGTGTGGCTATAAGGTTTATGATGAGGTTTAAAACTATTAAAATTATAATGACGCTCATTTTTCTTTTTTAACAAAGGCTAGACAGTTGTTTGAGGCACAATAATACGGGTGATCAATTGTGTTCTGTGGCACACAGAACACGGTGAAGACCACATTGAACTTTTCAAAAGCTCATCGCTCAAAGCTAACATCTAATTAAACTTCAACTCATGTTTCAAGCCAGAATACTTCCTAAGGTCTAGTGCTAAAGCACCAATTTTTAAAGAAACCTCTGCTCTTACTGGAATTTTGTTTTCATCATCCGTTACCCACATTTTTACAGATTCTTCGTCTTGAAAGAAATTGTTTTTAGGTAATTGAGGGGTGATTTTAAAAGTGCTAATTTTACCAAACTTTGTATTGATCGTTTCTTTGCCACGAAACTTCAATCGCATATTATACACTTCTCCTTCAAAAAAGAATGTAACAGGTACAGAATCACCCACATTCATTTTTGAAAAGTCAATCGTTCTGATAAAGTAATAACCACTTACCACATCCTGAATATACTTAGGCAGATTATACGTTTTCTTCTCTTGCGAATCATCCATTTCAAACAATTTTGCAGTATTGTTATTATGGTTAAAAATCACTCTTTGTTCTTTTTTATAATTTCCTTCATGCTTGTTCATATAGAACTGCTGAGGTAAAATCATAGATGCATCGATGTAGGATGTCCAAGTATCGCGTACTTTACTAATCCAATCGGTAACGCCCACAGTTCTAGCTACGATACCAACTTTATAACAAGGTTTACCATTAGCATTTTGTAGTTTGTTATCTACATCCACAATGGCCTCCGCAGCATTCACAAAACCATAATGCACACGATATTCTATATGTTCGCCAGTAGTAAAACTATCTTGTTCGATTACCCTTTCTTGAAATGATGACTTGAAACTCATCGCCGTAACCAAGAGAATTATTATCAAAAATACTTTTTTCATATATGCGCAGATTACTGATTATATTTTTTTTGCATGGACTTCAAAAAATGTTCGAAGTTCCCTTTATATTGTTTTTGAAAGATTAACTCAAACTCATTTTGTTTAGAATTATACGTTTTAAACCCTATAAAATAAGCATTGTTTGGCAAATCCTTCCTGTCAATTTTAGGTTTAGGTAAAGCCGTTGATTTTTTTAAGATAGTATCCTGACTTATTTCAATTTCCTCAATTAACGCATACTTTAATGAATCCTTGCGTATGTCAGAATTTTTTTTGCCTTCAAAAGTTTTATAAAGACTATCCAATTTCAAAGTCCCTCTGTTTAAGTGCTTTATATATTTGTCTCGCACCTCTTTAGATTGATTTTTCTTTTGGAACTGTGGAGACTCTTTGCCGTATTTATAAATTAAAAAACGTTTTGCACCATAATCGCCAATGAAGTTGGCAAGATTCTCACTCGTCTCATGATCATCTTTTACAAAAATCGTTCCATGTGTCATTTCGTGAATAATCAGGCTCGCTAATTTGCCATCAGAGTAGTAAAGCATACTGCTTAAGATAGGTTCGGGTAGCCAGCCCAAGGTAGAATATGCCGCCCCTTGTCCCATCTCTGTATCGTAGCCTTGTAGTTTCCAAACATTTTCTTCCTGATAAGCAGCCGTTGAATCAAAGAAACCTTTGTAAGTAAAGTTGCCAATAAATGGAAAATTAAACATCACTGCTTCCATTTTATACCGCTCTGCTACAGTAAGCAAATATACCAAAGGTCGTCCTTGTTGGTCATACAAAGTTTGGTATACTTTTGGGTTATCCTGTAAGCCCAAAGAATCAATGGCAAAACGCTTTATCTCGCCAATCAATAAAATGCGTTTTTTTACTGAATCAGGAACATTTTTATCTTTCAGTACCTCTTCAAGCGGACGAGTATTGAAGGCAACATCCAACCCTCCTCTGGCTTGTTGGTATAGATAAACAACCCAAACTCGTTGCCAAAAAAGGACAATAACCAATACTACGATAAACAATAACCAAAAATTATATTTACGACGAATCTTTAATACCATGAATTGTATGTTTTAATTTATTAGTGCAAACAAAGGCAAATTATTGAAAATATCTTGGAATATACAGATAGTCTACGAATTTGCCCCTTACAAAAGTATCATGATTTGAATAAATGCCTTAAAACAGCTAATCATTTTGTAACTTGCACAAAATTTCGGGAAACCAATAAAGATACAAATCAACAATGAAACAAATCATCTTCACTGAAAAAGCACCCGCAGCCATCGGGCCATATTCGCAGGCAGTACTCTCTAACGGAACTTTGTATATTTCAGGGCAAATTGCTTTTGCTTTGGCAGAAGCTGGAGCAAGTATTCAGGATGAAACACGTCAAGTAATGGAAAACCTAAAAGCTATTTTAGCAGCAGCCGATATGACTTTCGCTAATGTGGTAAAGGCTTCTATTTTTGTAAAAGACATGAATAATTTTGCAGCCATCAATGCTGTATATGGTGAATATTTTTCAGAGAATCCTCCTGCACGTGAAACTGTAGAAGTGGCACGTTTGCCAAAAGATGTAAATGTAGAGATTTCTTGTATTGCTGTAATTTAATTTTCAAAAAATGTCAAATCAAGTAAGAGTACGTTTTGCACCAAGTCCAACAGGAGCTTTGCACGTAGGTGGTGTAAGAACAGCATTATATAATTATTTACTAGCCAGAAAACTGGGTGGTAAAATGTTACTACGTATTGAAGATACGGACCAAACTCGTTTTGTAGAAGGTGCGGAAGACTATATCATAGAAGCCCTCAAATGGGTAGGTATTACGATTGATGAAGGAATAAGCGTAGGTGGCCCCCATGCCCCTTACAGACAGTCAGAACGTAAGCCTATTTATATGGATTATGCGATGCAACTCATCAATTCAGGAAAAGCTTATTATGCTTTTGATTCAAGCGAGGAATTGGATGCAATGCGTCAAACTTTTGAAAGCCAAGGTTCGGCTTTTCAGTACAATGCCGCAACGCGTAGTCGATTAAAAAACTCTTTGACGTTTTCAGAAGAAGAAACACAGGCTAAAATAGCCGCAGGCGAGCCTTATGTTATTCGTTTGAAAGTACCAGCCAAAGAAGAAATTCGTTTTAAAGATATCATCCGCGACTGGGTACATGTACATTCATCAACGATGGATGATAAAGTATTGATGAAGTCGGACGGAATGCCAACGTATCACCTTGCCAATGTAGTAGATGACCACCTGATGGAAATCTCACACGTCATTCGCGGGGAAGAATGGTTGCCTTCAGCACCTTTACACGTATTATTATACCGTGCTTTTGGTTGGGAAGATACCATGCCTTTGTTTGCCCATTTACCATTGTTGCTGAAACCAGAAGGCAATGGAAAGCTTTCAAAACGTGATGCTGATTTAGGCGGTTTCCCAGTTTTCCCATTGGAATGGAAAAACCCTGATGGCACTGTTGCCAAAGGATTCAGAGAAGAAGGTTATTTGAGTGATGCTGTCGTAAACTTCTTGGCTTTCTTGGGCTGGAACCCGGGAACAGAACAAGAATTGTTTTCAATGGAAGAATTGATTGAAAGCTTTAGTTTAGAAAGAATCAATAAAGCAGGTGCTAAATTCGATATTAATAAAGCTAAATGGTTCAATCAGCAATATTTAAAATTGCGTTCTGATGAAACGTTAGCCAAAGAATATTTACCTAACTTTGAATCGGACAAAGCTTTGAAAATTGTAAGCTTATTCAAAGAAAGAGTTACTTTTCCACAAGAAATCACAAAAGAGGCTGAGGCATTATTCATTGCACCCGTTACTTATGATGAAGCCGTTGTAGCTTCTAAATGGAATGATGATGCTAAAAAAGGAATTACTGCCTTTAAAGATGCTTTACCTACATTGGATAATTTTGTTGCAAATGATATTAAGCACGTTTTGCATGCAGAATTAGAAAAACTAGGCATTAAAATGGGAAAAGTAATGCAGGCTTTGCGTGTGGCTACCACAGGGGTAGGAGCAGGCCCCGACTTGATGTTATCAATGGAAATCATCGGAAAAGAAGCTGTAATTACACGTTTAGAGAAGGCTTTGAATACCTTGTAATAATGAGTTGTGAATGGTGAGTGATGAGTAATTAATCTATTGAATGCACTAATTTTGAACCTCCAAATTTTCAAATTCAGATAATGGCAAAGAAAAAAGAAACTCCTAAAAAAGAACTTCCAAAAGTTCATAATGAACTTGATGGATTCGATATTTCAATTAATTCTTTTGGTGAAATCAATAGAAGTATTGACATTGAAAAAATCAATGAGTTTTTGAACAAACACATGGACGATAAAAAATTGAGAGGGAGAGACGAAGTTTAAACTCTCTCTCAATACATGATAAAGATGAATATAGATAAAGAATTATTACAAAAGATTGCTCATTTAGCTCGTTTGGAAATGCCCGAATCTGCTGAAAAAGAAATAAAGGAGTCGTTGGAGTCTGTACTAAACTGGATGTCTGAGTTAGATGAAATAGATACATCAAACGTAAAGCCATTGACCCACATGAGTTTAGAAATCAATGCTTTGCGTGAAGATAAAGTAGTTCAAAGCATTAGCCGAGAAGAAGGATTAAAAAATGCTCCAAAACAAGACGGAGAATATTTTAGAGTGCCGAAAGTGATGGAATAGTGCCTTCACAGAACAACTACAAAACGTATTTGAGGTGGTTCTTCATATTGATATATGGTATCAACATGAAGAACCACCTCAAAGCGTTAAAACCTAAGGTTTACTAATAAAAGGACTACCCTTTAAATAAAATCGATAAGGCAATTCAGCTCCTTGTGTAATGCCGATTCTGGTAGTTGTAATAATGTCAGCATTGGAATAATCGTTGACTGGAGGAAGTAATTTTAAATCACCGTCCAAAACATGCCAATCGTTCATGCCTTTATGGATGCCCATTGCCTGGACCAACTTCCCTGGACCAGAGCATAAATTCTTCAAAATAGTAGTATTACGCCTCGTTTCCATCAGTGGAATACCTTCAATAGGCTCTAACGCTCTTATCAATACGGCCTCGCCTATATCTTTCTTGTTAGTGGTAATATTCACACAAAAGTGCATGCCATATATTTGATATACATATACCGTACCCGGCACACCAAACATGGGGGCATTGCGAACACTCTTTTTTCGATAAGCATGACAAGCGGGGTCATCTTGTAGATATGCTTCGGTTTCTACTATAATTCCTGCGGTTATCCCTTCTTCACTTTCATGCACTAAGCGATACCCTAATAGACCTTTAGCGATTGTTAATGTATCTGATGTTAATAAAAGCATTTTTGCTAAATAATATACGAATGATTATTTGTAAGTGTTTGAAAATGAAAACTTTATCACTAGCGAGGGACTCAAGTCCCTCGCTAGTGATAAAGTTGAAATCTCTTATATAGTAGGGCTTGAGGGCAACATTTTAAACCTTATACCTTACCTCAAAAGTGCTTTTAAAAGTACTTATTAATCCTAATACAGGACCTATAGCCAAAATTAAGTAAACGTATTCCTCCGTAATATATTTGGTCGCAAATTGTAAAATTTGTAAACTAATAATGGTAATAGCGAAACCAATACAGTTTACAATGGTGATGGATGATGCTCGATATTCAGGATTGGTATTTTGTGAAATTAAGGCAGAAAATTGTGGTGAGTCGCCAGCTACACTCATTCCCCAAACCAACATGATGGTAATGAAGACAAAAGGGCTGACTTGTGAAAAAGAAACAGAAAAAAGACAACATATTAAAGAAAGTAATAAGCAGTAAAAAGCCAATTTGGCACTCCCGAATTTAGCAGAAAACTCACCTGTCAATACACATGCTATCAAGCCAGAAGCAATAATTAAGAATGACCACAATGAAATATTGAAAGAATAGCTACTATGTTGATTGTATTGTTGAATAATGATAGGTACATAAGCCCAAAAAGTATAGACCTCAAACATATGCCCGAAATAGCCAAATGAATAGGTTTTAAAGGAGGGGTTTTTGAAAGATGCTATAATGCTTCTTGGGTTAAATCGTCCTGCCTTTTTACGAAAAGGGCCATCTTTAATGAATAAAAACATTAATAAAGCCCCAGATGAAGCAATAATTGATGTGGCAATAATGACAGATTGCCAATGGATGCTAAGAGAGAAAAAAGCAATAAAATGTGGGAATGAAGTGCCTAACACTAAAGACCCTACTAAATATCCCAAGGCTCTTCCCAAACCTTTGTCATACCAGTCTGCCATGATTTTCATGCCGACGGGATAGATGCCTGCTAAGAAAAAACCGACAGCAAAACGAATGAAAAGCAATTCCTTGAAACTAACAGGTATCCAGACAATCAGCAAATTAAAAAACGCTGCTAACAACGTAGAATACACAAATACCTTTACAGGCGAAAAGCGGTCGCTGATGGTTAAAACAGCATATATAGCCGTACCAATGACAAAACCCAATTGTACAGAGGAGGTCATGCTACTCAGAAAATTGGATGTGTCTGGATATAATTGCTGTAAGTCTTTCAACACAGCATTGAGGGCAAACCATAATGATGTTCCCGAAAATTGTGCAAAAATGACTACTGGAAGTAAGTATTTTGGTCTCAATGTGAATAAATCTAAAGGGTTTCAATGACGGCATAGGCCCTGACAGGGAAAGTCCCCATCCCTTTTACTTTAGGAGGTGTTGCCGAAAATTTGAAAGAAGTATCTGTAGGAATTTCGCCTAAATTACACAAATGCTCTACAATCAAGATTTCGTTTTTGAGTAAGATGCTATGTACTGGGCGAGCTTTCCCTGACACGTCATCGATATTATGCGAGTCGATACCGACTAATTTTACTCGTTGACTCACCAGATATTCGGCAGCATCGGCTGTTAAAAAAGGATTGCCACTATAATACTCATCAGTTTTCCATTTTTCATCCCAACGAGTATGAACCAAAACGGCTTTATCTGTTAAGTCTAATCCTTCAAAATACGACTTGTCAATGCTCAATTGTTCATGGTAGGGAACACTTATCAGCACAGCGTCTAATAAAGCAGTTTGTTCAATCAGGATTTGAGATAAATCTTTTCCGTCTTCATATCGATGGAAGGGCGTATCTAGGTAAGTCCCTGTATTGGCTACCATTTCAATTTTTCCTATCTGAAAAGAAGTTCCTTCTTCGTACCAACTTTTAGATTCTTCACGCGTCCAGAAATCACAAATAACAGGGGCAGGCAGACCTTTATAAGTAACTACGCCTTCTTCAATAACATGGCTTAAATCGATAAATTTCATTTCTTTCTAGCTTTTATAATCGCAATAACTGCAATAATTACCCAAACTACATTGACAAAAACGGAAGGATAGGCTTTATGTTCAAGGGTATTAATGATAAAACAGATGGCTCCAAAAAGATTAGCTAATTGGTAATTTATGGAGGTAGACGAAATCTTACTCAAAGCGTTTAAGGCAAATGCCCCAACGATAAGAATAGAACCAATCCAACCGATAATTTCAACTAAGATTAAGTACATCAATTTTAGGTTTTTACAAAGATACATTGATTTATGAAAGCAAGTAAATGATAATACATCATAACTGCTTAATTATGCAAATACGTTATAGATACAAGCTGTTACGCTGATATTAAGGACTGTTTTTTATGCATAATGATGATATAATCTTAGGCTTTTTGTCTTGATTATTAGTAATAATTACCAGATGAAAACTAAGTTTTCCATAAAAATTACGACCTTTACCGAAATTTTAAAAAATAATTGATAAAATGGCACAAGCAAAGGCGGGCGATAAAGTAAACGTCCATTACACAGGAAGATTAACGGACGGAACTGTATTTGATAGTTCGGCGGGACGTGAAACTTTAGAGTTTGAATTAGGTACGGGCATGGTTATCCAAGGCTTTGATGAGGGCATCACTGGAATGACTATTGGCGAGAAAAAAACTGTTCATATTCCTGCTGAACAAGCTTATGGACCAGTGAATGCTGACTATTTAGCAGTATTCCCTAAAGCTGAACTTCCTGCTGATATTCCTTATGAAGTAGGTATGCAATTAAATATGCACCAAGATGGATCTGGACAAGTAATGCCAGTAACAGTAGTTGAAGTAACAGATATAAGTATTACTTTAGATGCTAACCATCCTTTAGCTGGGAAAGATTTGATTTTTGATATTGAATTAGTAGCAATTGGTTAATAATCATTGCTTAAATGTGAAAGAGGTCATCTGATAAAGGTGATCTCTTTTATTTTAATCAGCAAGTAGAATATTTTCCCGCAGATTATCGCAGAAAAGATTCGCTGATTTGTGGAGATTTTAATCAGCGAGAGTCAGCGTTTTTTAATCTGTGTAAATCAGCAGTAGAATATTTTCCCGCAGATTATCGCAGAAAAGATTCGCTGATTTGTGGAGATTTTAATCAGCGAGAATCAGCGTTTTTAATCTCTGTAAATCAGCGGGTAAAAATTCTCGTTAGTTGTGCAAAAACTGTCATTGATTTTATTATTTTTGAGTTGTTTGAAAAATCTATTTCAAATCTGCATCTATTAAATAATAAAACTATATGGAAATAAATGAAATCTCTTATAAAATTAGAGGATGTATTTTTAATGTTTATAATAATCTAGGTCCTGGTTTATTAGAGTCTGCTTATGAAGCTGCTTTGAAATTTGAACTTGAAAAAGCTGGATTAGAGGTGAAATCACAAGTAGCTTTGCCTATGATTTATGAAACTATTAAAGTAGATGTTGGCTATCGATTAGATTTGTTGGTTGAGAATAGAGTAATTATAGAATTAAAATCAATTGAAAATTTATTGGATGTACATCATAAACAAGTTATTACTTATCTCAAATTATCTGGTTTTAAACTAGGGCTTCTAATAAATTTCAATACAGATGATATTTCTAAAAGTATTTTCAGAAAGGTGAATAAGTTTTAAAATCTCTTCAAATATTTTCCCGCAGATTATCGCAGAAAAAATCCGCAGATTTACGGAGATTCTAATCAGCGAGCATCAGCGTTTTATAAATCTCTGTAAATCAGCGGGTAAAAAATATTCCCACAGATTATTGCAGAAAAGATTCGCAGATTTACGGAGATTCTAATCAGCAAGCATCAGCGTTTTATAAATCTCTGTAAATCAGCGGGTAAAAAATATTCTCACAGATTATTGCAGAAAAGATTCGCAGATTTACGGAGATTCTAATCAGCGAGCATCAGCGTTTTATAAATCTCTGTAAATCAGCGGGTAAAAAAATCACAAACTTTTCAAATGTCTTTCTAACGTTTCTGAATCTTTTATCAATACTTCTCTTGCTTTAGAACCTTCAAATTGCCCTACAATGCCTGCTGCTTCTAATTGGTCAATTAAACGTCCAGCACGGTTGTATCCTAATTTTAACCTACGTTGAATTAACGATGTTGAGCCTTGTTGATGGGTAACAATTAAGCGAGCTGCTTCATCAAAAAATTGATCACGATTGCTTGGGTCAAAATCACTTTTTTCGTTACCACCGCCATCACTATCACCTTCAAATTCGGGTAACATATAAGCAGAATCATAACCTTGCTGATTGCCAATAAATTCACAGACATCTTCTACTTCTGGTGTATCTACAAAAGCACATTGCAAACGAATAATATCAGAACCCATTGAAAGTAACATATCTCCTTGTCCTACTAATTGTTCGGCTCCACCCGTATCTAAAATCGTTCTAGAGTCAATTTTGGACGTAACTTTAAACGAAAGACGCGCAGGAAAGTTTGCCTTGATTGTACCCGTAATTACGTTTACTGATGGTCGTTGCGTAGCCACAACTAAGTGTATACCAATGGCACGGGCTAACTGGGCTAGACGAGCGATAGGTTGCTCTACATCTTTTCCAGCCGTCATCATTAAGTCGGCTAGCTCATCAATAATCAAGACGATATAAGGCATGAAATAATGCCCTTTGTCTGGATTGAGCCTTCTGTTGACAAACTTTACGTTGTATTCTTTCAAATTTCTACAGCCTGCATCTTTCAAAAGGTTGTAGCGATTGTCCATTTCTATACAAAGTGAATTGAGCGTATGAACCACCTTTTTGGTATCTGTAATGATGGCTTCGGCAGCGTTTGGTAACATTGCCAAGAAATGTCTTTCAATTTTATTGAAAAGTGTTAATTCAACTTTCTTGGGGTCGACCAACACGAATTTTAATTGAGATGGATGCTTTTTGTATAGTAACGAAGTCAGAATCATATTCAACCCAACAGACTTCCCTTGTCCTGTTGCACCAGCCATCAATAAGTGAGGCATTTTGGCTAAGTCGGTAATGAAAATATCATTACTAATCGTTTTCCCTAAAACAATAGGTAATTCTGCGGTTGATTTCTGGAATTTTTCAGAGCCAATCACCATTTTTACAGGCACCATCTCACGATTTTTATTAGGTACCTCAATGCCAATCGTTCCTTTTCCCGGAATCGGTGCAATAATACGAATTCCTAGTGCTGCCAATGACAAGGCAATATCATCTTCAAGATTCTTGATTTTAGAAATCCTTACCCCAGCATCTGGAATAATCTCATACAACGTAACTGTTGGGCCAATCGTAGCTTTGATAGAAGCAATGCCAATCCCATAGTTAGCCAATGTCTCCACAATTTTATCGGAATTGGCTTTCAATTCTTCTTGCGAAACATTCGGCTTACCCATGTCATACTCTTTCATTAAATCAAGTGTTGGGTACTTGTAATGAGGCAAGTCTAACATCGGGTCGTATAAACCAAATTTTTTCAATAATTCATCATTCACCGAATCATTCACTTCCAAGACTGGCGCGTCTTCATCAGTATCTTCTATGATTTCTGGAATGTCTTCAATATTCTCAATGGTCAAAGCCACTGGCCCTTTTACAGCATTTGCTTTGGGAGTAGGTGTCTCGATAATAGGAGGAAGGTATGGACGAATATTGGCTTCATCAAAGTTATCTTCACGATTGATTGGTAAATCATCTTCGGGTTCTTCTTCAGCTACTATCGTTTCAAAGTTTTCTCTAACTCTTTTGATATTCTTGGCGTCTGCAATATTATCTTTATCATCTTCTACTTTACTCACAACTGTGTCATGTTCTTCATCAGTTGGTTTTGCTACCAAACTAGAGGTATCTACTTTGTAGTAATACACCACAAAAACAATCAGCACAAAAGTGATTACAAAAAAAGAAGCCCAACCAATGAACCCATACATGTATTCATTGACAAAATATCCGATACCTCCGCAAAGGCTACTCCATTTTTCTTCTGCTTCTAACATAAAAACAAAAAAACCAAGGAAAGCACTTAGCCAAATCATATAGAATAATGATTGCCAAGTTAATTTCTCTAGCGGAATAATTTCTTTTTTAAAGGCAAGCTTATAGCCAGCAGTCAATAAAATAGGAACAAGCAAAAAGGCAGACCAGCCGAAAAGTCTAAAAATCAACAGATAAGCAAGCTTGGCTCCATATAAGCCAAATGGATTTTTAGGTTGTTTTTTTAAAGGCTCAATCGATGATTGAAGCGGGTCTTCAACTTCACTTTGGTCAGCATCGCCTGTGAAAAGATGTGATGAAAACGAAAAAAACATAAATACTCCTAAGAGTATAAACAGGATACCCAAAACGAAATGTAGTTGTTCGCTTTGGATTATTTTTTTTATATTAAAGTCAAACGAAATTTGCGGGGAAGGATTTCGTTCTTTGGTTCTTTCTGTATTTTTTGGAATATTTCTTGCCATATTAAAATTGGTTCTCGGCGAGTTACAAATGGTTAAGTATTTGAGGATGGATAGTTTCGCTATTGAAGCTCAAATTTTCATAACCATTAGCCTTATGCCAAGTAACTGTATTATTCCAAAGTTCGCAATTTTGAGGTATTTTTTGCGAAAAAAATTAAAAATGTTATTTAAAATCCTGATTAACGCTTTTTATCCACGTAACTCTTGGCTGATTTTATTACTTATTAAGCAATACTTTTTCGGTAACCATGCCTTTTCCTTCTGCAATTATTCTGATAAAATAAGTACCATTGCTATAATTACTTAAATCGAAAAATACATCTTCGTTCAAACTTGTACTATTTTTCCGAGAGAGTGTTTTGCCTGTAATGTCGATGAGCTGATATTCTGCTAAATAATTATTTTTGATATAAACAAAATGATTGGTTGGGTTAGGATAAATAACCGCTGTTTTACTTTCTTCGTTGCCAGTAACCGTAAATTTAGTGGTACCTTTCAAAAATTTTAAACCACCTGCATTGGTACCAACAATAAAGTCGGGAATAACGTCTCCGTCTAAATCACCCACTGCAATCGAAAGCATACCACCCAATTTTAAATGAGCATGCTTTCCTGTAAACTCATCTAAAACACCTGACGAATCCTCTTTGAAAAGGTCTTGATTTTGGTCAATGATATTTTTGAAAACCTTAAATGTTCCGTCTCTGTTTCCTGTAATGAGTTCAACTTTGCCATCACCATTCAAATCTGCTACAGTCAGCGATACATTTCCAGAAAGATAATCTGAGGTAAGTCCGCCTAGTTCTTCTTTTGTCAAAGTATACACTGGACTTGTACTGCTCCCCGTATTTTTATGAAACTCAATTCTACCACTACCTTTTCCGATTAATAAATCTTTTTTGCCGTCGTTGTCTAAGTCAAAAAATAAGGGCGAATCGCCATTGGATAGATTATTGATTTTAGGCAACGAAACTATTTCAGACAGTTTTAATGAAAAAGCTTGATTTCTGGCTGCTCTGTTTGGGATATATTGAATCGTCATGCCATTAAAAGTATTGGCAGTAAAACCAAAATCATCCGTACCATCTCCATTCATATCAGTAACAAATGGTTTGATTTCAAATAACTGTTGAGATTTTGATAAATCCAGAAAATCCGTTGTTTTCAGTTCAAAAGTATTGTTTCCTTTGTTTTCATAAAGGGTAATATTGGCTCTGTAGCCATTATCGCCACGATTCCCTGCATTGCCAACCAACAAATCTTTATCCCCGTCACCATCAATGTCAGCCAGCACTGGACTAGCATTTTCTCCTAAATCCACCATGGTATTTTGCAAGAAATTAGCTTGTTGGAAAGTAAGGTTTAGGTTATTGTTTTGCCCATTATTTTTATAAAACCATGCTGCATTCTGATAATCTACTGTTTGTAGCGCATTATCATAGCCATTTGGTGCGGCAATAATGTCTTTGATGCCATCAAAATCTACATCTTCATAGAATATCGCTGGAAAGATAGCAAAGTCAATCGGTTTTTGGTTAGGGAAGAAGTAATCTGCTTTCGTAAAGATAGTTTGATTGCTAGTACCATTATTACTCAAAGCAGCTACTCTGTTGGCTGAAATGTGTCCATAAAGGGCATCTTTTAAACCATCTCCATCTAAGTCCAATAGCAATAAAGCATTTCCCGAATGTTCAACCTTTTGACCATTCGCGCCATTGTTTGTACTACCACCCACAGGAACATTCGCTCCACAGTCTTGATTGAAGCGTGCATCATCAAAATGCTCTTTGAAGAAATTTCCCCAACAATCGCCTATTCTTTTGAACTCTAAATGATTATTATCTTTGTAGTTTTCCTGACTGAAATTTTTGTGGAAGAGGAAGAAATTCCCCGAAGAATCAAACGCTACGATGTCATAATCGCCATCATTATCAATATCAACAATTGCAGGAATATCAGTAGAAGCCGTGTATAAATTTATTTTACCCGAATAACCAGTGCTATACAATGGGTCGGTGATGAGTTCCCACGCTATTTTGTCAGTAGAAACATTTCTATAAACTTTAATTCCTGCGGGTGTATAAGTAAAAATATCCTTTTTGCCGTCAGAATCATAATCTACCAATAATATCCAATGCTGAATAGCTGGGAATGCCGTTTCGTATTCAGGGGCATATTGCCAATAATATTTACCTGTGTTGTCTTTTTTAGCAAGAAAAGTGCTGAGTTTAGAGGAGGTTCTGTCGAAAACAACTAAGTCTTCAACACCATCATTATCTAAATTACATTTTGAGAATTGCGGAGCATTTAATCCACCCGCAAAGGTATTAGGTAAACTTTGTCCATTTTGGACTACTTTAAAACTATTATTGTATTGAAAGGTAAAATTTTGAGCAAAGCTTTTACCAAGATTTGACAGGAATAAAAGTAAAATTAATTTTTTCATGTAATATTTGTCGAAAAATCATGAATCTCGAATTTGAGACACATACATAACGAATAAAATAATGATTTCGCTTACTGAATTATATCAAAAGTATAAAGAATGTTCTAGTGTATCTACAGATACTCGTAAAATTGGAGAAGGCTCAATGTTTTTTGCTTTGAAAGGCCCAAATTTCAATGCTAATGCTTTTGCAGAACAAGCATTGGCCAAAGGAGCAAAATATGCAGTAGTGGATGATGCCCTTTATGTAAAAAACGAGCAATATCTTTTAGTAGAAGATGGATTAAAAGCATTACAACAATTGGCTAATTTTCATCGCAAACAGCTAGCTATTCCCTTTATTGGATTGACGGGCTCAAACGGGAAAACGACAACTAAAGAGTTAATAAATTGCGTTTTATCAAAAAAATATTGTACTTACGCCACATTAGGGAATTTGAATAATCACATTGGCGTTCCGCTAACCATTTTGGCAATCGACGAAAAGATTGAAATTGCCATTATTGAAATGGGTGCCAATAAACAAGGAGATATAAAGGAATTAGTAGAAATTGCAGAACCCACTCACGGCTTTATTACAAACATCGGCAAAGCACATTTAGAGGGCTTTGGAGGGATGGAAGGCGTAAAGAAGGGCAAAGGTGAATTGTATGATTGGCTGAGTGCAAATAATGGAACAGTTTTCGTAAATGTGGCGTCTGAACCTACCTATGATATGATTCAGCGCTATAATTTTAAAGAAACAATCGTTTATACTTCTAATAAAAACCCAACTTTTGAAAATGTCGTAAATATTCTTGAAGAAAGTCCTTTTGTAGTTTTTGAAGATTTATCAGGAAATATCTATACGTCACACTTAACAGGCATTTATAATTTCCAAAATATTTGTGCAGCCATTAGAATCGGACAGTTTTTTAATATTGAAACTTCAATAGCGTGCCAAGCCGTTGCAGATTATGTTCCTAATAATAATCGCTCGCAATTTATTCAAAAAGGTACCAACATGGTTTTGATGGATGCTTACAATGCTAATCCTTCGTCAATGTCGGCTGCGATTACTTATTTTAATGACCTGAAAGTAGGGAAAAAAATGGTGATTTTAGGTGATATGTTCGAGCTTGGGGAAGAAGCAATTGCTGAACACGAAGCCATAGGCAAATTATTATTAGCTTGTAACTTCGATTATATCCTTTTGGCAGGGCACTTAATGGAAAATGCAGTAAGAGTATTACCGATTATGAAAGTACATTATTTCCCAGATAAATTTGGTTTACACAATTGGTTACAGGATTATCCCGTTAGTGATACTCATATCCTCGTAAAAGGTTCAAGAGGAATGGGCTTAGAAAGCGTCTTGCAATTTCTAGGATAATCATTGGTTTTTAAACAGAGTATTCGTCTTTATTAATCACCGATTATATTGGTAATGAAATATTTAGTGAAAATGTTGTATTATCTTTGACGGATTTTTGAAAACCAAAACATTCTTTTAAAAATTTATCCATTTCATCATGAATAACTTATCAAGCGAAGAATTAACCCCAAAGCCCAATACAAATAATATTTTAAGGGCTGTATTAGTGTTGGTAGTTTTGATTGCGGGTTGCTTGGCATACATGCTTTTTGAGTCTAAGGAAACATCAGCCAATCAACAAGAGGTAATCAATACTAAAGTAATGGAACTGGCTGAAACTCGTGTAAAGCTAGATTCAATTACGACGCAATTGGAAGCTCAAATTGAAGAAGTTGAGAAACTAGGAGGGGATGTTTCTGAGTTACAGAAAGCCAAAGCCGCTTTAGAAAAAGATAAAAGTGAGTTAACGAAACGTTATGCAACTTTAGAAAACATCAAAGAAAATTATGCGGATAAGATAAAAAATTATGAGTCGATACTTATTGCTAAAGAAGCAGAACTAGTTCAGTTAAGAGACGAAAATTCAAGTCTGACTAACGAGAATTCCACGCTTAAAAACGAAAAAAATGGCTTGACGAAGAGCGTTGAGGAAGCGAGGGCTCAAAACAAAGAAGTATCTTCTATTAATAAGATTCTTACCGAAAAGGTTACTCGTGCAGCCGCACTCAGGGCAGAGTCTATCAAAATTATCGGAATAACTGAAAAAGGTAAGGAGTTTGAAGACGACCGATACAAGTCTAAAAAATTGGGCAAAATCAAAATTGCTGTTCAATTGAATAGAAATGACCTTACCGAAAAAGGTAAAAAAACTGTTTTAATCAGGATTCTTGACCCTGATGGATATACGCTTTTTGATACAGATTTAGGCTCGGGCAATTTTGAATACAATGGGCAAGACTTGGCTTTTACTATCAGAAGAGACATGACATTTGATAATGAAAACCTACATGCTGAATTTTATTTTGATCGTGGCGCTCCTTATCGTCCGGGCAAATATACTGTTGAAGTCTTTACAGAAGGCTTTAAAATCGGAACAGGAGGTTTTGAAGTAAAATAATAATAGAGAGGCTGGAAATTCTTCCAGCCTCTTTGTTCTTTAGAGGTCAACAGATAAGTTGTATGCTTTCTTTTTATCTTTCCAGTATAACGTCATCTGGTTATTTTTGAATGAAACTACTTTGAATAAATCATTTTTGATTCCCTTTGCTTTGCCAGTCACATATACAAATCCATTTTCCTGATAAAAATCTTCAACAGTAAAACTTTCAGGTAAAGATGGATTCCCTTCAACATCCGTACTGTTTCTGCCTGCAAAGAAATTAGAATTTACTACAAAGGTTTTCTTATTTTTTAGCGCTGTAGTTACATCTTCAACCTTCGGAATATTATTACTATAAACAATACCTGTAAGGGTAGTTTGGGTGGCTCTGCCAGCCTGATACTCGGTACCAAACTGGTTCCCTACAGTATTTTGGTCTAGTAGATAAATTACATTTCCCCCCAACAATGCTGCTTGAATTTTTAGCTTTCTAAAGGCTCTTTCTTTCACGGTTGTAATGTTTGATAGGGTAGTAGTTCCTACAGCCTTTGCATATACTTCGTCCAGTTTATAAAGCCCTTTAACTTCTGATTCTAGGTGTGTTAAACTAACCTTATCAAAATCGTGTGCATAATTTACTTCATTGAGTGCTAATGATTCTTTAAAAAGCTGTACCCTGCCTGAATTAAATCTGATTTTTTGGACATTGTTTTTGTAAATAGAATTCACTAAAGTTTCAGAAGGAAAGGAATATTTGATGTAATCAGGGGCGATTTCCTTCACTTCTGCAAGGATTAATCCTTCACTAGTGAAGATAGAATCCAACGGAGTTTGTTGTGCTAATGATGCATTGCTAATACAAGCAATGGCTAAAAGGTTTAAGATTTTTTTTAACATAGCTTTATTTTAATGATTCATATACAAGACAAACTAAAAACTTTTTCCCCTATTATTTATTGCATAAAAACTTTTTAATCAAGGATTCTACGTATTCTTATAAAATACGTAATCAACTATTCCTGTTGGATTATGTAGATAATATTTCTTCATATTTAATTTAAAAAGATATATTATCTAATTTTGTCGAATAAGTAGATAAATCAAAAAAGTTCTTCTGAATCATTTTTAGAATCAAGCATAAAGATGTTAATTTTGTGTTATTCTAAGAAAAAGACTCGTAAAGAGCAAAAAACGAAATTTAAAACATAAGAAATAAATGTCAACTGGAACACAACAGTACGTGCCATACAAAGTAAAAGACATTGCTTTGGCAGAATGGGGTCGTAAAGAAATACGTTTGGCCGAAGCAGAAATGCCAGGTTTGATGGCACTTCGTGCAGAATACGGTGAAGCTCAACCTTTGAAAGGTGCTAGAATTGCAGGCTGTCTTCACATGACCATCCAAACGGCTGTATTAATTGAAACACTTACTGCGTTGGGTGCTGATGTTACTTGGTCATCTTGTAATATTTTCTCTACACAAGACCACGCTGCTGCTGCTATTGCTGCTGCTGGAATCCCAGTTTATGCTTGGAAAGGCATGAACGAAGAGGAATTCAACTGGTGTATTGAGCAAACACTTTTCTTCGGAGAAGACCGTCAGCCTTTGAACATGATTTTGGATGATGGTGGTGATTTAACAAACATGGTATTTGATGAATATCCTGAATTGATTGAAGGTATCAAAGGTTTGTCGGAAGAAACTACTACAGGTGTTCACCGTTTGTACGAGCGTTTGAAAAATGGTACTTTATATTTACCAGCTATCAACGTAAACGACTCTGTTACTAAATCTAAATTCGATAACAAATACGGTTGTAAAGAATCATTAGTAGATGCTATCCGCCGCGCTACCGACTTAATGTTGGCTGGTAAAGTAGCGGTTGTAGCAGGTTATGGTGATGTAGGAAAAGGTTCGGCTGAATCTTTACGTGGTGCAGGTTGTCGTGTATTAGTTACTGAAATCGACCCAATCTGTGCTTTACAAGCTGCAATGGACGGTTTTGAAGTTGTTCCAATGGATGAAGCTGCTACGCGTGCTAACATCTTCGTAACAGCTACTGGTAACTTACGCATTATCCGTGAACGTCACTTCAAAGCGATGAAAGATAAAGCTATCGTTTGTAACATCGGTCACTTCGATAACGAAATCGATATGGCTTGGTTGAACGCAGCTTATGGAGATACTAAAGAGCAAATTAAACCACAAGTAGACTTATATAACATCGACGGTAAAGACGTAATCGTTTTGGCTGAAGGTCGTTTAGTAAACTTAGGTTGTGCTATGGGACACCCATCATTTGTAATGTCTAACTCATTCTGTAACCAAACATTGGCACAGTTAGAATTGTGGACAAACACAGATAAATACGAGAAGAAATTATATATCCTTCCTAAACATTTGGATGAAAAAGTAGCTCGCCTACACTTATCACATATCGGTGTAAGACTAGAAACTTTGGAAGCTGAACAAGCAGAATATATCGGCGTAACTGTTGATGGTCCATACAAGGCAGAACATTATCGTTATTAAGATTTTGGATTTGTTTTAATATTAAAGCCTCCTCATCAGTTTTTTGGTGGGGAGGCTTTTTTGTTTTAAGGCTTGTTGAAATGTTTTGCAGGTCATCTCGAAATATAACAATAATATTAATCCTCTTTTTCCACTCAGATTGTAAATTCTTTTATATTTACTTATACTTGGCATCTCGAGGTATTTTTCAGAATATTAAGAAAAGTAATCTTTCAATACGATAATTAAACATAAAATGAAAAAAGTAACAGGCATTGGGGGCATTTTTTTCAAATGCAAAGACCCTAACCAAATGAGGGAGTGGTATAAAACTCACCTTGGTTTAAACACCAATGAGTATGGGGCAACCTTTGAATGGAAAGAAGAATCAGACTCCACTAAAAATGGTTCTACACAATGGAGCCCTTTTGCCGAGAAAACAAAATATTTTGAACCTTCTACCAAAGACTTTATGATTAATTATAGAGTCGCTGATTTGGAGGCATTGGTAGAAGAACTAAAAAAAGAAGGGGTAACAATTCTTGACAACATAGAAACGTATGATTATGGCAAGTTTATTCATATTCTAGACATGGAAGGCAATAAAATAGAATTATGGGAGCCTATTGACTAGGACTGTAAATAAGATATAGCCTTAAGCATTTCAGTTGTCGCTTTAATAACTTATGGTTTAAAGTAACGTCTGTATCAATTTTTCTCACTTGACATGCTCATACAAATCAATCCACCTATGTTCCTTAAAAAGTACTTTAAATTCAGGTTGTTTTTTTAATTGAGACTTACTTAGTGCTTGTCGTTGGTATAATAAATTCAAAAAATCAAGGGCAATATCTTTGTATTGCTGTTCATTGCTTTGTGAGGCTATCTTTGAAAATATAATAGCGGCGTTATAGTTGTCTTTGCTAGACATACCACCCAAAACAGTTGAGGCAGTGTTGTAGTAATTGTAAGTTTTTTGAAAATCACTTTTGGTATAAAAGTAATTAGCACTATCTATAAGCTGTTTGGTATAAGCTAAATCGGTAGAATCGTTTTTATATGCTTGTGCTGCCGTTAGGTTATTGTATTCAAAGCCATAGGTCAAACTATATATGCTAAGCGGTAATAAACCAATTTCTTTTCTTCTTTTATCAACAAGATTCTCTTGGGTAATAGGTCTAAAACTAGAGGCTTTACCATTATTTATCCAATTGACCTGAGTGCCATAAAGTTGCTTGAAATTAAGATTGCATAGAACCCTGTCGTACAGAAAAGCATAATGTTCTAAATTGATTTCATTAGAATTTTTAAGCTTTTTCATAGCATTAAGTGCATTTTGTTGGAAGATAACATCTCCGTCAGCGTGTTGAACCATGAGCCAAAAATTATTTTGTCCATCCTTACCTATTTCTGAAAGTTTTGGCCAACCATGTTTATTAATAATTGCTTTTGCTTGTACTAAATTGGTGGAGTCTGTTTTATGTATTGCTTGATTAACCAGTTTTCTTTCATTTTTATCTTTTGTTTGTATTCTTTTATACCTAAGCTTTTGGTCATTAATTGCTATTAAATTGATTTGTTTACGCAAAGCAGGTAATCTTAAAGTTTTTTCATATTCTCTCTCTTTCTGTAAAGCTTGCTGTTTTATTATTCCCCATTTATCGGGTGTGGTGTTTTTTAAATAATCAAAATAATAATCTTCTGCTAGCCAGTCCGCTTCTGTCCAACCAGTATTCAATGCTAATTCCAAATAAAAAAAAGCTTTATTCGCATTACTATCTAATGAATATACGCCTGCTAATTTGTATGCTGTCAAAGCATCGGGCTGTTCTAGTTTAAAGGCTTTTTCGTAAGTAAGAATAGCTTTTTTATAATCTTTTTGAAGATGCAATAGTCCAGCTTCAGCTAATAAAGTATGATATAAGGTATTATTTGATTGACCTTTTACACTGTTAATTAAAAATAATATAAAAAAAGTTATATTATGATTTTTGTTAGTGTTTTGCCATTTTCTTAATAATATATTTATTGACAATTTGTTTTTTACTTATTGGAATCTTAATTATAAAAGCATCTAATTGTGTAGTAAAAACTGTTGAAAAATTTACTATTCTATTATTTGTTAAACTAATTTTAATAATGACCACGCAAGACAATCTACTATTATTAAGCCAAGAAGCACTAGATATTCTGATAGATCCTGTTTGTATATTGGATTCAGAATGTACCTTTGTTTTTTTTAATAAGGCTTATACTGCTTTTTTTAAAGAATTGTATGGTTATTTCCCAGAAATCGGCAGCAAAAGACTTACAGATACTGATACTTTATTTTCATCCGTTGCACCAACTAATGTTAGCAGGGGCTTGAGTGGAGAAAGGTTTAAAACTACACATGAAGCTAAAGGCAAATACTACGAGTTTTATATTAATCCTGTTTTTAATTCTAATCAAATTGTAACCCATCTTATCATTTATTCCAAAGATGTTACTGAAAAAGAACAACTGATTCGAAAGGTATATGAACAAGAAGAAAAATATCAATATGTGTTTGAAAATGTACATGAAGTGCTTTTTCAAACAGATATTGTAGGGAATTTGACTTTTTTAAATAAGGCTTGGGTTGATATTTTGGGTTATACTATTGAGGAATCTAATAGTAAGCCTTTTTATACATTTTTGCATCCTGATGATATAAAAAAAAATATATTACTTTTTAGGTCCTTAGTCAACCAACAAAAAACGTCTTGTTCTCATATCGTTCGTTTTATTAGTAAGACTAATGAAATAATATGGATTAAGGTTTTTATTAGTCTTTTAATGAATGAGAAAAAAGAAGCTATAGGTACAACAGGCACCTTAAGAGATATTACTAATGAAAAATCAAATGCACATTTTAGCGAGTTACTATCAAGTAATGTGCGTGATTTAATTTGTATTTGTAATCTTCAAGGTCAATATCTATATGTATCTCCTTCATGTAAGGAGGTATTGGGTTATGAACCCAAAGAACTAATTGGTAAAAATGTGTATGATTATTTTTACCCTGAAGATATTGAAGGTGTACAAAAAAAACATGAACGTTACCTTTTAGAAGGTAACATGGAATCATTAATAGAGTATAGATTCCTTAAGAAAACAGGAGAATATGTTTGGATGCAAACATCTTATAAAATGTTTTTTGATGAATATAACCTTGAAGATAGAATAGTTAGCTCGAGTAGAGAAATAACCTTGAAGAAAAAAGCTGAAGAAAGTATGATGAATGCTCTGAAAAAAGAAAAAGAGTTAAATCAACTAAAAACTAGGTTTGTGGCCATGACGACCCATCAATTTAAAACACCACTTTCCACTATTTCTTCATCAGCTGAAATTATAGAAATGTTTCTTGAAGAACAGAAAGATAATCCTATTAAGAAAAAGATTAAAAAGCAACTTAATACTATCCACACTGAAATTATTAGTATCACTAATTTGATGAACGAAACACTGTTTTTAGGCAAAATTGAAGATGAAAATAGGGATGTTCAAAAGATGGAAATAGATTTAGTTTCTTTGATATATTATGGAATTGAACGACAAAATAGACATCAAAAAGATGGTAGAAAGCTAGTTTTCGAACAAATCGGTGAACAAAGAAAGGTATTAGCAGACCCTCAACATTTAGAACATATAATTGACAATTTGTTATCCAACGCTTTTAAATATTCTCCGAAATGTGAAAGCCCGATAATAACATTATGTTTTAAAGAAAACGAATACGTAATTGAAGTAAAAGATTATGGTATTGGTATTCCAATAAATCAACATAAAAAAGTTTATACATCTTTTTTTCGGGGTGCAAATGTTGGGGGAATTAAAGGCACAGGTTTAGGATTACTGATTGTCCATAACTTAGTGAAAATGAATGGAGGAGAAATTACTTTTGAAAGCGAAGAAAATGTTGGCACAACTTTCCGCATAACTTTTCCCTATTCTTAATTGAAAATATCAAATCTCCATTAATCCATAGCAAGAAATTGCTATGGATTTTATTCTTATAAAATCTCTTTCAAAATTTGGAAGATATGGAAGTGGATGCAGAGCAATTAGATGTTGTGTCACGAGAAACAAGTGAAACACTCCTCCTATTATCAAACCTCATAATCACGATGGGAATGTTTTTATAGAAGGTTAGAACTCTAATCTCATGTAAACTTTAAAAATTTAAACGTATATATCATACCGTACATATGCACTTTATGTTTTTTTATACATTAAACTTTTTTAATAGCAGATACTCTTGTGCAAAACGCAAATTTCCTAGTCAATAATGAGAAAGTTACTAATACGTAATTACTAAAATTATATTTTTAGACAGTACTGGACAATACGATGCTACTATTTATTTTACTGAATAATGGCTATTATTTTATTTGTTTGATTTAAAATAATGGTCATTATTTTAAACATTTACTATATTCCATTATATTTGTAAGGGAAATGTAGTACATTGATAAAGACGAATCTATGTTTAGAGAAAAGATAAACGAATTAGCCAATTGGAAAATAAAGCTGTCAAGAAAACCCCTTGTGCTAAATGGAGCTAGGCAAGTCGGAAAGTCTTGGTTGGTTCAAAAATTTGGAGAGTCGTACTTTACAGGAAAAGTAATTACCCTCAATTTTGAAAAAAGGCGAGATTTACACATCATTTTCAAGCATAATTTTGATGTAAACAGAATACTTCTAGAACTTGAATTTGCGCTTGGTATCAAGATAGATATTACGAATGACCTGCTTTTTTTTGATGAAATTCAGGCTTGTGCCGATGCATTGGGAAGTTTGAGGTATTTTTATGAAGATAAAAAAGAATTACATCTTATTGCGGCAGGTTCACTATTAGACTTTGAATTTAGGAATCAGCCTTTCCCTGTAGGGCGGGTAGATGTGATGAGTCTAACACCCATGACTTTTTATGAGTTTTTGTTGGCTCGGAAAAAAGACTCAATCGCTAACATTCTTAATGACAAACCTACTATTTTGCCAGAGGTTGTAACAGGTATTTTGAATGAAGAAATCAATAATTATTTCGTCGTTGGTGGAATGCCCGAATGTGTACAAAGCTTTGTGAATAATCAGAACTTTAACGATGTCCAAGAAATTCAAGATAATTTGTTATACGCTTACGAGCAGGATTTCAAGAAGTATAAGCCCACTGTAGATGGAGATGCGCTGAATGATATTTTAGAAAAAAGTGCTTCCCTAATAAGCAATCAGATTATCTATACACATTTATCTGACCGATTTTCAAGCCCCACCATCAAAAAAGGCGTAGAAGTATTACGAACTGCTCGTTTATTAAATGCCGTTCAAAATGTATCTATTGCTGGTCTACCGCTTACTCCGTCTGGCAAGCAATTCAAATTATTTCATCTTGACATTGGTTTATTATTGCGAAAAAGTAAGCTGTCTTTTCAAGATATTTACTTGAAAAAGAATCTCACTGCTGCTTTCAATGGCATGTTAGCAGAACAATTTGTGGCACAACAAATGATTGCTTCGCAAAAAGAAGAACTCGTTTATTGGGCAAGAACCAGTCCAGGAAGTAGTGCTGAAGTAGATTTTGTTATTGTAAGAGATGGCAAAATAATCCCGATAGAAGTAAAGTCTGGAAGAAGTGGTTCTTTAAAAAGCTTACATTATTTACTAGAACATCATCCTCATATTTCACAAGCCATCATTTTTTCAAACGCTCCATTTGGTATTCAGGAAAAATTATACTTCATACCTATTTACTGGGCAGGGAAAGTACAATTCCCCTTAGTTTAAAAGTGTTTGAGAAACTATTATTCGCTCTATGAGCATTGACATTTTAAGCATAGTCCTTGACTGTTTTTAATTGTAGTGGATGGTTAGTGTGTCTCAATAGATGAAGGGGAAACGCAATTAATCTTTTTTCATAAAATGCATTTAAATGCACATTTTACATATTATTAAAAATAATAATGTATGTTTACACTAAAAAACGCATTATGATGCACAAATGAATAAGCAAACTTTAGGAGAACAAATAAAAAACAGGCGTAAAGTATTAAAGATACGCCAAGAAGACTTAGCAGAAATCTCGGCTGTTGCTTTGCGAACAATTGTATCAATTGAACGCGGAGAAGGAAATCCATCTTTAGAAACATTGTTGAAATTAGCAGAAGTATTAGGGATGGAATTACAACTGAATGTAAAACTATGAGAAAGGCAAAGGTTTATTTTAAAGGAACTCCTGCGGGAATTTTAGCAGAAGATAAAAACGGATTTGTATTTAGATATGAGGATGATTACTTCCTACATTCGACGTTCAGACCGATAAGTATGACTATGCCCAAAAGCCAACAAGTGTATCACCATCCTACTCTTTTTCCCGTTTTTTATAATATGCTCCCTGAAGGAGCAAACAAAGCAACACTTTGCCGTTTACTAAAGATTGATGAAAATGATTTTTTTGGATTATTACTTGCCACCGCTCAATATGATACTATAGGAGCTATAACCGTTATTCCTATTTATGAATAATTTAGATTTAAAATATTGCCCCTCTACCCTCAAAGAAGGATTTGAATCCTTTTCTCCGTTGGCCTTACGACGCCTTTTTAATGGTAAAAAAATAAGTCATTATCTACCCTTTTCTTTAAATTCACCTTCTGAAAGTACCTTTAAAATTCAACGAATTTCTATTTCGGGGGTTCAGGAAAAAGTATCTCTCTTGTTAGATAAGCATAAGCTTCGCTTGGTTGAAGTTAGTGAGCATGGACAGTATATTTTAAAACCAATTCCTAGTAGTCGTTTTAAAGCAATTGAAGAAATTCCAGCGAATGAACACTTGACAATGCAAATAGCCAGACAGGTTTACAAAATAGAAACAGCAGAAAACACAATGATGTTTTTCCCTGATAATCAACCTGCTTATCTGACCAAACGTTTTGATTATCATTCGGATACTACTAAATTGATAGTAGAAGATTTTGCCACGTTAGCTGGAAAATCAAGTATTAAAGGTGGAAGCTCAATGAAATATGAGGGTAGTTATGAAGATATGGCAATGCTCGTGAAAAAATATGTAGTGGCTTACTCAATTGAGATGGAAAAGTTTTTCCGCTTAGTATTATTCAATTACCTGTTTTCTAACGGGGATGCTCACTTGAAGAATTTTTCATTGATAGAAAGCCTTAATGGAGATATGATTCTAGCTCCAGCCTATGATTTGCTTTGTACTCGTTTACATGTGAATGATGACGATATGGCAACAGCGGACGGTTTATTCTCGGATGATTTTGAGACAGAGTCTTTTAAAGAAAATGCCTTTTATACTTATGACGATTTCATATGTTTCAGTAGTAAAATTGGAATAAATGAAAAGCGAGCGAAACAAATCATCCCTTTTTTTCAAAAAGATTATCCGCTTATTCATCAGCTCATTAAACATTCGTTTCTTTCAGAAGAGAGTAAAATAGTTTACACTAATTTATATTTTAATAAATTAAGGCGCTTAAACTATCTGTATTCAAAGCACTAAAAATTAACACAATCATGCTAATATTCAAGGATACTTATACTATTTATGGATAGTTGTGATAATTATCAGTCATATTTCATAGAATATTTCATGATAGCACTAACAACTAATTCAAACGTTAGCGGACGAATGATGTATTCTATAATGCATGGCGTTAACGTTTTTTCAAAATTTGGCAAGGCCTTCGGAGATGAAATAACGATTGTATTATTAGAAAAAGCTAATTTTTCTAATAATACAATCATCTCTTGAGGTGGACTTTCAACACTAATAAATAATAAATCCACAGGCTTTTCATGCAGGAATTTCTCTACATCATCAAATGAACCAGACCATTCTCTTTTTAGGAAGGTTATCCTGTCAAGATAGTCTATCAATTGGTTTTCTAAAATTGTATTTTCGTATAGGATTCCGTAGCTGTCCATTCTGTAATTAAAATTTAAAAGAGTAAGTTTTCTATCATCTTGTCACGATAGTAATAGTAGTACTTCCTGACTTAAAGTGTAAATTGATATTTGAATAATGATTATTATTAAGGGTAGAAACAGTTTTTTTTGCAAGATTTAGTTTTGAATTTTTCATAGTTTTTGCTGTTTGAAAGGTTATATATTTAATGATGACACTAAATAACACAAAACCGCAAAAGCAATGAAAAAAATTAGAGCAACTATGTACTTGCTTAGATAAAGTAGGTATTAAAGGAAGACAAACTAGACCAATTCCAGTTGTAGCTCGACAAAAAAAGTTTGTTTTTTGTTTTCTATTAATAACTTATACTTATCTGGATAAAGTAATTCCAGCCTTTTTTTGACATTAAACAACCCTATTCCTCCTTGTACTTCTTCGTGCATGATATGAGTCGGTTTGCTATTTTCAACACTGAGAATAACGGTTGATTTTTTCATCCTAAAATCAATTTTTACCCACGAAGCCTTCCCAGTATTACTCACCCCATGTTTGAATGCATTTTCTACAAATGAAATAAAAATCAGTGGGGGAACTTGATAATTACCAAAATCACCAGCCATCGTAAGTGTGATATTCACCCTACTTTGAAAACGAATCCGCTCTAGTTCGGTATACTGTTGAATAAATTCTACCTCACGTTTTAAAGATACTTTTTCGCTCTCTGTTTCATAAAGTGTATAACGCATTAGTCCTGACAATCTTACAATAATATTGGCAGCGGTCTCGTCCTTTTCAACGATAAGTGAGTATATACTATTGAGTACATTAAAAAGGAAATGAGGATTAACCTGCGATTTTAAGAAGTTCAGTTCAAGGTTGAGGTTATCACGCTGTAGTGAAATAGTTTTGTTACGTGAAGCAATAATAATTTTGACGAATTTTACAATCAGCGGGGGGAGAATCGGTAATGTTTCATTGTATATATGGATAAAAAATAATTTAGAGAAAAGAATTGACCCCATCAATCCGCCTTCATTAATCATGTTGGCATATCGCTTATAATAAAGTGAAGTCTCAAAATTATTACTGACGGTCTCAAACATGTAATAGGAAATTACCGAGTCTAGAAAGAACATAATGCCTATTCCTATCAAAAAAAGAACCCATCTATTCCCTTTCATGACAAGCGGGAGCAATAGATAGGCAATTATATAATAAGCAAACATTGATTTAACAACCAAGAAAACAGTATGTACTAAGGCCGCTTTAGGATATTCCCATCCAGCAAGATTAAAGCCAAAACTAGAGAGAATAAGGGCAGTAATAACCCAAAATATTACATGAGTCCAGATACGTGCCGAGGGGGAATAGAGTGAAAAATATACTTTTGCTTTGTCTAAAAAACTTTTATTCATCTTGTATAATGGATATAAAATAAACAAGTCGATTTCGTCAATACAAGTTGAGAAAAATAATTCTCTGGCTTGTACTAATAAAATCGACCGTCAAATGTTTTCTTGATAAATACCAAGTTATCATAAACCTTCTACTAAATCAAGGTTTTGCTTTTAAAGTATTCTTTCAGGCTCTCCCGATAGCTACTACCAATATCTAACTTCCTATCATTAGACATTTCAATCATGTTGCCTTCAATACTTTTCATGGCTGCTAAGGAAATAATAAAAGAACGATTGATGCGTAAAAATTTTGATTTAGGTAATAATTGTTCAATACGGGTCATCGTCATGTATATGACGATAAACTTTGTTTTGGTATGTATCTTCAGATAATCCTTCATCCCTTCAATGAAAATAATTTCATGGGGATAAATTTTCACGAGTTTTTTGTCTTGCTTGACTAAAAGATATGTTTCTTCTTCTGATTCCTCTTTGTTAATGTCTTTGCCTTCCAAAGAAACTGAGGCTTCTTTAGGCTCAGGAGCAACAGTGGCATTGTTTTTCTTATCAATCATCCGTTGCTGAATCTTATTGATTGCCTTTAAGAATCTATCAAATGGAAAAGGTTTTAATAAGAAATCAGCCACATCGTGTTCGTAACCTTCTATTGCATGGTAAGAGTAAGCAGTAGTAATAATAATCTGTGGACGAGTATTGGTAAGTGATTTTAAAAATTCTAGTCCAGTCATCTCTGGCATATTAATGTCTAAAAAAATAATATCTGGTTTTTTTTCATTAATCATCACGAGTGCATCCATTGCTGTAAAACACTTTCCCACACATTGTAAATATGGAATTCTATTTACAAATTTTTCAATGAGTTCTTGTGCTAAGAGCTCGTCATCAACAATTAAACAGGTTAATAAATTTTGCATAACTATTTATGGAATAATAATCAAATATAGCAATAATAGGTGTTAAATGCAAAAAATACTTTATTAATTGAGAATCCCGGTGCCATCTTGCTATCTATTAAAATTTCCTCCAGTAAAACGACTCAATAAACTTTTTTCATCTAGCATCACTTCTGCTGTTCCGATAAGGTAATATTGAAGAGGAATTTTTTTTCCATTGGTAGTATTCATCCCGTTCGTTAGTTCAACAGATGCCCTATAATTGTTATCAATAGCATACGGCACTACGGCGGTTATCTTCCCTTCTAAATAGCCAAATTCATTAACAGGATAAGGGTCTAGTTTTATTTGTACCCGTTGCCCTACTTTAATCTGCCCAACGCCTTTTATGGGTAATGACAATTGTACACGATAACTAGACATAGCAGGCGTTACTATGATGGTTGATTTATTAGGGTTATTGTCAGTAGCCCTTAGTATTATCACACGTCCTGCTACAGTAGATACTTCATAAAATTTCTCATTGGTCTGTACATTATTTTCAATAAATAATGTATCTCCTTTTTTAACAATCTGAGAATCAACGACAGTCAATTTATACTCCAATGGTGGCGTTGCCATCCATGATACTTTTTTAGGTTGTATCGTTGTTGTTATCAGGGCGTTTGCCTGAGCAACATCTGGATAACTAACCCAATATGAAGTAAGAATGAATACAAACAGGATTGAGAATAAGACAGTAATACCCCATCTAACAATCCAATGTGGAACAAGCCCGATAATTTCTTGGATCTCTTCGCTCCTGAGTTCGAAACTGCTACTTTGCTCTGGCATGGTTAATTAATAGTTTATGATAAATATTATTGCTATGCTGTTTCTAAGTCTAATTGATTTTTGACTAACTCATAATAATACCCCTTTTGTGAGGCTAGCTCTACATGAGTACCCTTTTCTCTGATTTCGCCATTTTCCATGACAATTATCTGGTCGGCATTTTTTACGGTACTTAGTCTATGAGCAATGACGACGACGGTTCTACCATGAAAGAATTTTTCTAGGTTCTCCATGATAATATTTTCATTGTTGGCATCCAAAGCACTGGTAGCTTCATCAAAAAATAAGTAAGTTGGATTTTTATAAACAGCCCTAGCGATGAAAATACGTTGTTTTTGTCCGCCACTAAGCCCCGAACCTGTGCTACCAATTTTGGTGGTAAAACCCAAAGGAAGTTTGCGTAAATAGTCTTGAATATTGGCCACTCTGACGGCATTTATCAATTTCTTCTCATCAATTTTTTCTCCATCTACCGCAATGTTTCGGGTAATAGTATCTGAAAAAATATAGCCATCTTGCATCACAGTCCCACATTTTTTTCTCCATTCACGTGCCGACAAATCGTTCAAATCGTTGCCATTCACCAATATTTTGCCATTGTTTGGTGGGTAAAATTTCAATAACAACTTCAATAGCGTAGTTTTTCCACTACCGCTTGCACCCACGATGGCAGTTACTTTTCCTGCGGGAATATGTAAATTAAGGTTTTTGAGAATCAAAGGGCTTTGCGAACTTCCATACCTAAATGAAACATCTTCAAGGGTTATTCCTTTTCGAGCGTTAATCATTCCATTTAAAATTTTGCCTTCGCTAATTTCTTCTATGAAATACGTTTGATCTTCAAAACTATCATCAAGCTCGCTTGAAAATATTTTACCCATCAATTGCTCTTCATCTGCCTCTTCATCGGGGCGATTATGAATTTCTGCCAATCGATCCAAGCTTATTTGGGCATCCTGAACGCTTCTCATAAATTTGATAATTTGTGTCAGGGGTGCATTCAACTGTCCGATGATATAAGAAATACTAAGCATTACCCCTAAAGTAATATGGTTATTCATCACTTCTGACGCCACCATATACGAGATAATGATATTTTTTAGCTGGGTCAGAAACGTTGAACCTACTTCTTGATACTGTTCAAGAGACAAGCTTTTGATATTGATTTTGAATAATTTAGCTTGGATTCTTTCCCATTCCCATCTACGCGCTTTTTCGCAGTTATTCAATTTTATTTCCTGCATACCCGTAATCAATTCATAGATACTATTCTGATTTTCTCTTAAACTCTGAAATCGTTTATAGTCTAAATCTTTGCGTTTTTCTAAAAAAAGCACAACCCAAATGATTGAAGCAACACTCCCAGCTACAAAAACAACTAATATAGAGGTACTATAAATCCCTAATATTATCGAGAAAATAATGAGGTTAATAAACGAGAATAATGTCTGAAGGGTTGAACCCGTCAAGAAAGACTCTATCCTATGGTGGTCATTAATCCGCTGAGAAATATCTCCCGTATTTTTTGATTCAAAATAACTAATGGGTAATCTCATTAGTTTTAGTAAAAAATTGGAAATAATAGACACACTCATCCGAGCATTGATGTGTAACAAAATCCAATTTCGAATCATATCAACCGCCATACCGCCTAGGAAGAGAAGTAGTTGGGAAATTAATATCAGTTTTATAAATTGGTGATTTTGTCGCTGAATACCGTAATCTACCATGCTTTGTGTCAAGAATGGGAAAATCATTGACAGTAAACTGCCAAACAGCATTCCAAGGATAATTTGAACCAAGTATTTTTTGTAGGGAGTCATGTATTGAAACAAGAACTTGAATCCCATCGACTCCTTTTGTTTTTCCTCAGCAGTTTCGTAGAATTGATTAGTCGGCTCTAATAGTAAGCTCACACCTTTATTGTCTGAAGTACTGACCCACGACTTCATAAAGTTTTCCTTATCAAGCCACACTAAACCGTGGGCTGGGTCTCCTAATAAAATCCTATCCGAATTATTTTTAGAAAAGGGTAACTTAAAGTTAGGACGTTTCATATCATAAAGCACCACAAAATGCTCTTGATTCCAGTGAAGAATACAAGGCTTGGGTACTTCGTCAAACAATTGCTCGTAAGAAAGTTTAGCTCCGAGGGTTTTAAATCCAATTTTTTCGGCTGCCTCACTAATTCCTAAAAGACTCACTCCTTGGCGTGTAATAAAAGAGTTAGCTCTAAGGAAATCAAGCGGATAATCAACACCATAATAAGCTGATATCATCTTGAGGCAAGTAGGTCCGCAGTCCATATAGTCGAGCTGACGATAAAATTTATATTTGCTGCTGGCTATCATAAGTTCAAGTTTTTTAAATGTTATTATACTTTAATTCTTCAAATGACAGATAAGTAAGCTCACTCTCCTCTACAAATTCAATAGGCAGGTAATCAAGTACTTTGTTCTGAACATGAGTAATCAATTTCATTAAATCCAGACAGTATACTGAAGGATTATCAAAACCATTATGTTGGCTATAGCGATGAGCCACGAACCCTCCCCCACATACTTCCACAATCGGACAAGCTTGGCATTTTGAACATAAGTTGTCATGGCCATTGATATATCTTTGTGCAAGCTCATCTTCCAAAGATTCCTCTAACGTATGTGTATGAATGTTATAACCCTTTTTGGTAAAGCCATCACCACAAACTTTAAAAGAGCCTGTTACCTCAATAGAACCATCGCTTTCAATGGTTAAAAATTCTGCTTTTCTATTGCCGATGTATTCAAAGCCCTCATCAATACCAATGATGATTTTCACGAGTTGTTCAAAAAAGATAATCTGTGGCCCATTGGTATTATCAGAGAACCACAAATCAAAAAGAATAATCAACCAATCTGCGTATAGTGTCCTATCATTTATGCCATCCGCATAACCCAGAGGAAGTTTTTCATAAGAGCAGTCAGGTAATAAAAAATCGATTAATTGAACCTTATATTCTTTCAAAAAATAAAAGAATTTTTCTGCATCTGACTGAATATTAATGACCGACAAAACTCCAGGAATTTTCTGAAGATAAGCCGATTCGGATGCAACCTTAAACCCTTGCATGACTGACCGAAATGAGCCATTTCCAGTATGGTTTATTCTATATTTATCATGGCTCTCTTCATAACCATCAATGCTGATACCTAGCTCAATTTTTAGCTCACTAAACACTTTGCACCATTCTTCAGACAACAATATTCCATTGGTTTGGATAGCAAAAAAAAGCTTGGTCTGGATAGGGAGCTTTTCTTTTGCTTGTGCTACAAAGTATTTATAAAATTCCTTTGAAATAAGCATAGGCTCACCACCGTGAAATATAAATTCAAACGCCTTTAAATCATTTGTTTCACAATGCAATCTGACTTGTTCAATAACTTTATCAACTGTATCAATACTCATGAATTTAGGTTGACTTTTGAAAGACTCATCCCCCACATTGTACATATAACAATAAGTACAATTTAGGTTGCAACGGCTGGCAACTCTCATAATCAACACTTTGCAAATTGATTTATCTCTCATGGCTAACTGATACGTTAATTAAAATTACTATTCTGCTGGTGGAGCTGGTGGTGGCTCTGTAGGATCTGGATTTTTACCTCCATATTGACGAAAACCACCTAAAACATCCTCAGAAATAATCTGGTTTTCTTCAGTATTAAAATGTTCTAATGCCTTCTTTTTAGCATCTTTTTCATCCTTTTTGATGAAGAATTTTTTCTTTGCCATGTTATGATATTATTTAACTTGGTGAATACCTTATTTTAAATTATCGAGTAAGATTGCTGCTCTTCCCCAGTCAATATCCTTAGATTTATCATCGTACATGGGTGTATATTCTCGGTCTCCGCCACGCACCTGCAGCGACATTTCATCAGTCAAGAACTCAATCGGTTCTGCATTTTTCGGTCTGTTAAGCATCTTCTCTATTAGGTTTCCAACTGTTTGTCTCATAATATTTCCTGTTTAAACGGTTATTTATTAATTGAAAATTCGTTTTTTACTACATATTTTTGAAACCAGTTATTGATTTCTGCATATACTTGAAGAAGGTTCTCTTTACCACGATAACCATGTGATTCATGTGGTAGATTAACATACCTTGTAGTCGCTCCTAGCCCTTTCAAGGCTAAAAAATATCGTTCACTTTGTAGGGTAAATGTCCCAGGGTTATTATCAGCATCCCCATGAAAAAGCAATAATGCGTGCTTCATTTTATTAGCATTTTGGAAGGGCGAGATAGTATTATACATCGCTGGACTTTGCCAATAATTTCGTTCCTCCGTCTGAAAACCAAAGGGCGTAAGCGTTCTGTTATAAGCTCCACTACAAGCAAAACCTGCTTTAAATAAGTTGGTATGCGTTAAGAGGTTAGCTGTCATAAAAGCACCGTATGAATGCCCCCCAATAGCCACCTTGCTGGAGTCTACCACTCCTAAACGTACTCCTTCGTTAATGACAGCTTTGGCACTTTCCGTAATCTGCTCGATAAAAGTATCGTTTGCTTCTTTTCCTTCTTCGCCAATGATGGGAATTTTCACATTATCCAACACGGCGTAGCCCTGCGTAACAAAATAGATGGGTGAAAGAATGGGCAATCGGACAAATTCATTAGACGAAATATTTTGCTGGCTTGCCCCCTCTTTTGATTTATATTCTTCTGGATAAGCCCACATAAGCGTAGGCAGAGCCCCACGTGCAGGCGTATAGTCAGCAGGTAAATAAAGCTCAGCCGTCAAATCTATACCATCGGAACGTTTATATTTCAATACTTTTTTTTGTACATTTTTAAGCTGTGGATATGGATGTTCAAAGTTGGTTAATGGTGTAATAAAAGATGAATCTGTCGACAAATCTCGGATATAATAATTAGGGTTTTCAGTTAGGGATTCTCGTCGGGTAAGGAATTGCATTTTGTCTCTATTCAATACAGAAATGGCATATTCATAGTGGTTTTTATCGCATTGCCATAGTCTTTTGGTTTCGCCAGTAGCTAAGTTTACCTGATCGATAAAAGGTCTGTTTCCGTCTGGCGTTGCTCCTGCTCCAAAAGTCAATATCTCATCATTGGCTGAAATAGCCATCGTAAATTTCCCAAATTTGTTTCTTAGTACTTCTGGATTACCGGGTTGATTATAAATATCTTCCGCTGAAATATCATACAAAAGGCGAGGCTCTTTTTTCAGGGAAGGGTCAATCACCCGACTAATGTATCGACGAGTAGCATTCCAGTATTCCGAGGTCATGGCAAATTTATCGTTACCCCACGACATATAACTAACCCTGTATTTTGATGTCAGCACTTCATCAGGATTGCCCTCAAATGGATAACTCCACGAATACATTTTATCCCTAACGTCTGTTACCCTTTTTGGATCACCACCATCCTGTGCTTCCAACCACCACAATGAAGCCTTCACGTCTGGTCGCCAAGCATGCCCTCTAGGAAGTTCCGTTACGGCATCATACCCAATAGGAATATTCTCTTGCAAAGGAATATCTGCTATATTTTTCAAAAAACTGCCGTCTTTCGTAAGCCATATATCTACTTTCTCAGGGAACCTGTACATCGGTAACGTATAAGAGTACGGACGTTGCACTTTTTTGGTCATTAGGCAAGTGCCATCGGGAGATACGCTGATGTTTTTATAAACAGCTACCCTTCCTATTTTTAATATCTTTCCCTTTACAAGGTCAGTCTTAACAATCTGAGATTCACCATAATAATCAAATACGGCTTGGTCGTATGGGCTTTTCAATAAATCTTGATAAGTACGCGAAGCATTTTTTTGTCCGTTACTTTCTTGTATCACTGGTCCTTTTACGATATTTAGTTTTGTCGGCGGGTCCATCCTTGAAGGAACCGTCAGCACCATAATATTTTTGCTGTCATTCAGCCACTCATAGGGCGAATCAAACACTGAATTGACTGTAATTTTTTCAACCCTATGAGCGTCCAAGGTTTGCATATCTACATACCAAAGCTCCACTCCGTCGGGTCTGTTATGCGTAAAAGCAAACTTTGTTTCATCAGGCGACCATTTGATATTAGCAATCAATGGATTTTTAGGTAAGTTTTTTACCTCAACTTCTACTTTAGTATCAATAAACAGGATTTTAATCGCCGTTGCAAAGCGAATCCTGCTTGGTGAATTACTTTTGGGATTAATCCTCATCCCAGCCACTCTGATTTCAGGCTCAGCCAATTCTGCAACTGTCGGCAAGGAATTGTTTTCTAAAATAAGCAAAACGTTCCCTTTAGAGTTAGTTCTGACTGTTGGGGTTACTTTACCTAACAGTAAATCTTCAATAGCTTGTGGGGGATGCTGATACACGCTCTCCTGACCCATGCAAACCATCGTACTGATGATGGTGACAAATATTAAGATTAACTTTTTCATTATTCTAACAGTTTAGTGATACAATTAGCTATTAATCAATACAGTATGTTGTTTTTTTCGAGCAATCTGAGATTTGTAATACTTATCTAAATAATGATAGATTACTAGTTCATGCAGGCGTTGTTTGGAAATGAACAAGCGATTCAAACACATGTGTATTAGGCTAGGCAACATCTCCTGAAAGGTCATAACGCCCATTTGATTTGCTTGAATTTCCCTTATTTCCGCTACAATTTTTCTATTTTCGGCAGAACGTTCTTTAAAAATGGCTATCGCATCGGCTACTCCTTCATCGTATTCATTCCCATTCATCAATTGGTTGATTGCTGAAGTTTGAAGCCTATATTTATCGTTCAACTGAACATTTAAGGCATTGTTGCCATTAAATTCTTGAAAGAAACCTGCTTGTAGATTCTTTAGTAATTCGGCTTTTTGCGTAAGGCTAAATTCAAAATCATCCAACAGGGCATTTACGCCATATAGCCCAAATAAATAGCGGTATTTTTCTCCTTCGTCGCTTCCATCCAGTAAATCTATAAAATTGACAATGGCTTGACTATCATGATAAAAAAGCTGTTCACATTGTTCTATCGTCGTATCTCCATACCGTTCAATTTCACGCTTATACGTATCAATCTGAATACTGCTTACTATCTTTTGATCGATATACGACGCTAGTTTTTCATGCAATAGCGTAAGAATATATTGCCAAAATTGTGCATTTCTGCTATTGTGAAACCTCAAGCGAAGGTGCTCGTCAGTATCTTTAAATCTGAGAAAAAACCATTTGTCTATTACACCATCATTCACCAATTCTTCACAAAGTGGCTTCACAATTTTTGTCAAAATCTTTTCAATTGACTTTGTCCCCGTATATATTTTAACATAAAACCATTCACTGCCCGGCACAAAAATTCTTCGAACGTTACTATCTATACGCTTTGGAGTCATTTCTCTCTTTTTAACGTGAAGTGTTTTGAAGGCAAGCAACATTTCATTAGTATACTTTCCGTTTTTATCTTGGATGAAACAATTATCAGGGCTAGACAGAAACTCACTTAGCGTAGCCATTCCTTTCTTTAAAATCTTATGATGTAGAATTTGTAGTGAGGTCTCACTCTCAAAATCTATCAAAAGCTCATTATCTCCTTCAGTCAAAACTACGTAGCGAGGAATATTAAGGTCTTTTTGCAGATTGTCCCAAAAAGTTCTATCAGGCAGATTTTTTCCTGCTAAAGCTGGATGTAGTTCTGCATATAGTTTCCATTTAGCCTTGCTAACGATTATATTTTTATATTCTACCCGTGGTAGAAATGTTTGTTCATTTAATATTCCCCAATCCCAACTAACAGTACTATTTAGCCCATACCCTTGTAAATCACATAGAAATTTATAAATCCCTAAACCTCGTGAATAATTATGTGCCGTTGTAAGGCGTGGAATCACTTCCTTATTAAGTTTTTTTGAACGCAAAACCACTTTTCTGCCATAAGGTACTGAGACCATCAAATCATCTAAGGCAATTTGAAAAGGTTTTTCTACAGAGGCATTGCCCAAGAACGGAATTTCATATTTTCGAATGGCTGGTCTCATCAAAATATTCCCTATTCTAGCCTCTGGGAGGTGTACCACTTCTGCATAAATGGCCTCTGGATTATGTTGTTCTTCATATTCCAAACACTCCTTTACTTTAGCTGTGATTTTTTCATCACCATGACAAAAACGAGCAAAAAGGTTTCCAGCCGATGGCCCTGAAGCCACAGACATCAAAAATTTAAAATTCCCAGTATCAATTGCCTCTGCTGATGGAGCCAATACAGAACCAAAAGCATAAAAGCTGTCAGGTAGCTTTATACCGTCTTTTATCGCCAAAAATGGCTCAAAATCCTTGTCAGTAAGCATTATAGTAGTACTTCCCTCCTGCTTTGCCTGTAAAAACTTGCTAAATTTTATTCTATCAATGTCTTCCCAATTGGTAGTTTGTTCCCTTGCTCTTCCCTGAATGCGTAAGTCATCCACCAGCGGTGCGTTGTCGGCTTGTCCTCCAAAGACAGCGCCATAACCTACACCTGTTTCACCATCCAATGCCAATAACAAAGGGACTTCTTCTTCTTCATAACGGGCATAAAAACGTTTTTTGAAACTCTCTAAATCTGCTCCATTATTTTTTCGAGTCCACAAAAATAGCTTTTCAAGTGAACTTGATAGTTGTTTCGTCACCGTTTTACCGATTGAATTATTGAGCGTTTCATAAAACAAATCAGTCTGTATTAAATCCTTGCTAGATGTTTTTACAAAATTCTCTGAGATAATCCTTTCAATTTCATGGTATTTTGAAACAGAATTATCTTGGATTAATAATAATCTTTTTATTTGTTGAAGATGCTTGGATATTTCCACTGTGCCTTGTAAAGTGGCCATACGGGCCATCAAAACATCAAAGAACTCATCTCCTGTGGTGGTAGGTTCCAATTCACTTACTAATATCTGAGCATCAATCATGTCTTCAACAAAGGCAATCGCTTCATGATAATTTACTTCGTTTGAAACAATGCTTTGTGCTAATTCTGATAACCTAGCTCCATTTTTTGCTTTTGTAAGAATACTTTCAAGGTATTCCGAAAAAGCCACAGACGTTAAGAAACAAGAACGTTTTTTATGTTGAACACGACATTCAGCATAACGGTAGGCATCAGCCACTTGATAGATACTACTATTGGTGAAGAACAAAAGTTGATGGCGAATCTCTTCACGATTAACAATCAACTTTGCTACTTCTTCCACATAATTCATGTCTAATCTTGAGCTTTTCCTAAACTTAGCGTTTTCGGCAAACCGAATATCTGTCGAGTCTTGAATATCACCAATTGTACAACCTGCAAATAAGCCATAGGGCGTACAACGGGTACTCATGCGCACATAATATTTGTAAAGTGACAACAGAATTTTACGAACGTCACTCGGATTTTGATTTACACCATCAAACCATTTTTTGAATTCAGCATAAAAATCTGGCGAGGCAATATAAATCGCTTCCTGTAGAATAGCCTCTGAAAACAACTCACGTAGGTTTTCTTCAAGGGCTTCCTTGCTTCCATGAATAATTTTATCATTGAATTCCATCAATTTATCTACCGACAATAGTGGAGTTCGGAGTAAATAAAAGTCGTGTGCTTCAAAATTCTGCATAATACTGCGCGTTTATAATTTGTTTTTATAAGAAAAATAGGTAACATTACGCTTGAATAATTAAAAGAAAGACGACTCCTGTTATTGGCATTGTCGAGATAGCCGATAACCAACATTCGTTATTCTAAGCCAGGCCTTCTCCAAAAGGTTTGGCTTTTTTATATTTAGAGGTTTTAATTTTAAATAATTCGTAATCAATACCTTGAATTAATATCCATTACGAACACTTCATGGTTTAGATAATTTCAATTGTTAAATAGGTTTTTCGGAAATGATAAAGCCTTAATTACAAGAACAGGCATCACAAGATTTGCTTTCGTTTATCTCTTCAAAAGCATCCTTTGGCTTTGGTGTATGAATACAAGTAGCAGTGTTTACACTTCCTCCTACAAGAGCATCCATTTGCATAGCATCTAATTTGCTTACGATTTGACGATCAAGGGATAATTTTTTGTCGAAGGTTATTTGTTTCTTTTTCATAGTGATTTTTGTTTAGAAAATTGAAAGAATGATGGTTAAAGGTTTTTCGAGTAGCTACTATCCTGAATACTTACCGAATAGTAGCCATCATACAGTGTAACTCTTTTTTAGTGATTACAAGAACAAGCATCACAAGATTTTGCAGCTTCAGCTTCCAATGCTTCTTTTGGAGGATGCCCGATACAAGTAGCAGTGTTTACACTTCCACCTGCAATAGCGTCCATTTGTTGAGCATCTAATTTGCCCACAATTTCTCTGTCAAGAGATAGTTTTTTATCAAAGGTTATTTGCTTCTTTTTCATGATTTTTTATTTGAAATAGTTAAATAGAATTTAATCTAAGTGTACAGCAGTGATATTATGGTTTTGGACCATTACAAGAACAAGCCTTGCAAGATTGTGCAGCCAACTCGTTGTCTTCAGCAGCTTCTTTGTAAACACATGTTGCAGTGTTTTCGCTACCACCCACAATCGCATCCATTTGTTGAATGTCTAGCTTGCCAATGATGCTTTTATCAAGCGATAATTTTTTATCGAAGGTTATTTGTTTCTTTTTCATGATTTCAATTGTTAAATGTTGTTAGAATCAATAAAAAAGTATCCAAACAGCGTTGGTTTAGACAGTTACCTAAGGTTGAAATCAAATGCACAGCATTGATTTTCAATATTTTATTCTTAACAGCAAACGAATTTTGTTTAGATACTCAGGTATTTTTTAATATTTCGTAGGACTGTTACATGAACATGCCTTACAAGATTTTGCTTCGAGTTCTTCAGCAACGGCATCCACACAGGTAGCAGTGTTTACACTTCCACCAACAAGGGCATCCATTTGGGTGGCATCAAGCTTACTAATAATGCTTTTGTCCAACGCTAGCTTTCTCTCAAATGTGATTTGCTTCTTTTTCATGATGATTGAACGTTTTGGGGTGAAACATTAGCAGTATAAGCAATACCCAAGAATCAGGATATTGCTTACACAATGCTTTAAACTATTCTTTAGCAGCTTGTGCAGGTGCGGCAGCTCCGTTACAAGAACAAGCAAGACATGACATTTCATCATCATCTTGTTCAGACTTACCACAAGTTAAGCTTCCGATAGTCACACCACCGTCGATTTTGTTCAATTGATCATCACTCAATTTTGAAAGAGTTTCTTTGTCGAGGTTTAACTTCTTTCCTGTTGAAATTTGTTTCTTTTTCATGCTGTTTGAATAATTAAAAGATTAGAAATAAATAAGACGACTGTCGACATCGTTGAGTCAAAATTGAATACTTGAAGGGGCTATCGAAAACTAATTCGACTAAAGCATCATTTATTCCGACGAATCTTTTGTAAATCAAGGCATTTTAGGGAATAGTCAGTCTCCAAAACATATTTCGTCTTATTTTCTCCATATAATCTCGTCTTCGTCTAAAGTCTTGGCCTAATTGGTCTAAAAAAATTCTTATACCGCTCTTATATTACTTGTTTTGATGTATCAAAATCAACAAAAGAAAAATTTATCTAACAGGTTGATAATTAGGAACTCTTAAATAAAATAAATTATGAAAAGGAACATCAGGTATTCAAAATGGCTAATTGTTATAGCCTTCATGAGTTGTAATGAACTGTATTCTCAGACAGAAATTTCATATAATGCTACAAAAGCAACCTTTGCTACTTCTACCCCTCCTGCTGGCGGTGGCAAGGCGTCTGGGATTTTATTAGATGAAAAAAAACAACCTATCCCTTTTGCTACAATTAAAGTTTGTAAAGCTAAAGACTCAACCTTTGTAAAAGGGGTAGTAACTGCTTCAGATGGCGCATTTAATGTTGAAAGCCTGCCGTTGAACCAATATTTAATTTCAATTTCTATGATTGGTTATCAGCAAACGGCAGTTGCTTTCAATATTGATGAAAATAACTCAGACATAAAATTAGTGCCTATTGAAATGAAGCTCGATAGCAAGCTGTTGAACGAAGTGGTCGTAAAATCTAAAAAGCCCCTAATCGAACAACAATCTGACAAAATAATATTCAATGTTGAAAATAGTGGTTTAACAGCCGGTAATAATACCCTTGAGTTACTAGGGAAAGCACCGATGATTTTTTTGGACCCAGCCAGCGAAAATATTTTACTCAAAGGTAGATCTGGCGTAAAGATTATGATTGACGGCAGAATGACGAACCTTTCACAATCTGATGCTAACGCATTGTTAAAAAGTATGCCCGCCGATGAGATTTCTAAGATTGAAATTATTACCAATCCCTCTGCTAAATATGATGCTGCTGGTACCTCTGGCATTATCAATATCATTACTAAAAAAGGACAATCTTTAGGCACAAACGGCTCGTTCTCTATTGGTGGCGGATATAGTGGCTGGTACCATGAAAATGATTACGGACGGGGTAATACAAGCCTTGTCCTGAATAATAGAACTGAAAAAGTCAATTTATATGGTTCATTAGCCGCCTCTACTAATCGCTCTTTTTCTGAAAATACAGGTTTTGACGAGTATTATGATAGCAGTGATAAAATCCTTAATTATCGCCATGAAAACCAAAATTTACTAACGTATAAATCTAACAGTCAGAGTTTTAAATTGGGGATGGATTGGTTTTTGAATAAAAAAACCACGATAGGCTTTTTGACCAATGGCTTTATGTCGGCTCGTACAGATCATGACGATGCCAAGACCTTAATTTTAAAAGAAGGGAAAACGCTGGAAGTCACAAATTTAAACAGTCAAGACGAAACTAGTAAGAACCATAGACTCAATTTTAACACCAACTTCAAGCATATCTTTGATGCCAAAACTGGTCAGGAAATTTCGGCTGATTTTGACTATTCTACTTTCGCCAGAGAAGCAAACAGTACCATCAATAATTACCTAAAAAGTAATGAAGGCGAAATCTACAGCCCACTGCTTCTGCGTAATACATTACCTATCAATGTAGATATTGTAGCAGGAAAAGTAGACTATATTCATCCTCTAAGTCAAAATGCGAAACTAGAAATGGGAATTAAAATGAGTGACGTTGTAACAGACAATAATGCTCAATTCGAGATTAATACTAATCAGGTTTGGCAAAATGATGCTAGTCGATCGAATCATTTTAAATACAGCGAACGCATTCATGCGGGGTATGTAAACTATTCAACATCTTTTAGTAAATACCAACTTCAAGCAGGCCTTAGGGTAGAACAAACTATTTCTTCGGGTAATTCTATCACAACCAATACCGTGGTTGATAGAAACTATACCCAGTTTTTCCCTAGTTTTTCTATCATGGATGCTATCAACGATAATCATAATCTATCGCTTTCTTACAGTCGCAGAATAGGTCGCCCAACTTATGAAGACTTAAATCCTTTTATTTTCATTTCTGATCGTTACAGTTATCAACAAGGCAATCCATATTTGAAACCCTCTTATACTACTGCCGTAGAGTTGAGTCATACTTTCAAAGGGACTTATACCACTAGCATTACCTATGAAAATACTGTTGATTTACCGCTTGAAGTAATGAGAAGAGAAAGTGCTGATAACAGAATTGTATTAAACAGAATGGAAAACATTGCTTCTGGAAACTTCTACGGTGTAAATTTTAGTGCCTCACAAAGTGTGACAAATTGGTGGACCATCGATACCTACGCAGGTGGATTCTATGGATCTTATAAAACCACATTAGCAGGACAAGAAATTAGTAATGCAAAACCTTATTATATGGCTACGATCTACAATAGTTTTACTTTGCCTAATAACTGGACATTTAGATTATCAGGCAATTATCTATCGGCTCTTGCCTATGGCGTAATGGTTCAAAACTCTCAATATCAAGCAGATATGGGATTTAGCAAAAGCTTTTCAGAGAAAAAAGCCATTTTAAAAATCAGCTTTGACGATATTTTCAGAACTGCTCGCGGATATTATACTTCTCGTCTACCAGGACTTGCATCAAGCAGTACCAATCACTGGCAAAGCCAAATTGTTAGGGCTTCGTTTACTTACAAATTTGGTAGTAACAAAATCAAAGCTGCTCGTCAAAGAAGTACTGTAACTCAAGAAGAACAAGGACGAGTGAATATAAAAGACTAAGCGATGGCACCAGTAAAAAGATATTCGGTAAAGCAAAAAATAGAAGATATCGCCACATGTTTAGCCTTAGACGAAAATCAAATTAAAGGCTTTGGTTATGGAAACGGAAGGCTTGGCATAGCAATCTTCTATCTTTATTATGGACACTTAACAGCCGACAATGCGTATGCTGAAAAAGCCGAACTTTTATTCTCACAAGCCTTTGATGAACTTAGAAACGAAAAATTTGAAGGTCATTTTTTTGAAAAAGATTTAGCAGAGTTTGGCACGTTCATAGAGTTTACTCAATCGGCCAATTGGTTTGATTTTGAAGCAGCTGAAATCCTTGAAAGCATTGACGAGGTACTTCTTAATCACCTTGAACATGCTATAGAAAGAGAAGATTTTGATCCTTTTTCTGGCGCATTAGTGGCAGGAAACTATTATAGTTTTCGTTTAGAAAATACAGATAAAGTAGTACCCTATCTTGAAAAGTTGGTACATGGTCTTTATCAAAAAAAGAACATTGATTCAGACGGCAACTGGTTTTGGAAATCTAAGTTAACAGACCCAAACGGGGTAGTTTATACAGGCATTAGTCACGGGATGGGAGCGATTTTGGCACTTTTAGCCGATTCTTACGAACATAATATTTTGCCTGCTTTGTGTGCTGAAATGATGTTAAAAGGAAGTCATTTCCTGCTGACCCAAGCAAAAGATTTTGAAAAACAAGGTTATTATTTCGACGATATTGTTGGGCAAGCAAACGGCATTTCTCGATTGAGTTTATGCTATGGAGATTTGGGAGTATGTTACGGACTTCTAAGAGTTGGGCAAACTTTAAGCAATGATGTTATTTGTACCAAAGCAATGAGCATTTTAAGAAACTCTATCTTACGTAGTTCCCTTGAACAAACAGGGGTTCGTGATGCTGGCTTATTGTATGGTGCCTCTGGTAACGCTATGATTTATAACAAGATATTCAGGCTTACAGGTGATAACGTTTTTCTATCGACTGCTCATTATTGGCAACAAAGAGCCATTGAATATGGACAGGCCTCTGCGGATTCAACAGCAGGTTTTTTACCTCATTTGAACAGAATGTACCTTGCCACCAACGTTGGTTTTCTACAAGGAATAGCAGGCATTGGTTGTGCTTTTATTCAAACTGTTTGTGATGATGCTCCCAAAATGGATAAATTAATTTGGTTACTCTAAACACTCCGAAAATATGCATACTTCATTTGAAATAGAAACAGATATTGATCTTATTGAGCACCATTTAGAAGATATTTTGGGACTTATTGAAGCAGACAAAAGTGATAAGTTTTCGCTTTTCAGAGGCAACATTGGGAAAGCCCTTTTCTATTCTTATGCGTTCAAATATACTAATGACATCAATCATGGTACGAAAGCCATTAAGTTGATTGAAAAATCTGCCAACCATTTATTGACAGGTCAAATTAAAGCACAAAACATTCATTTATTATCGACAGGCTTAACCGGTTTTGGGTTAGTCATCAATCAATTAAAGCGAGATGAAATATTTGATTTGGAGCTTGAAAAAGAACTTGCCGCTTTTGATAGTGTGCTGTATAATACTGCTTTGCAGGAAATACAACAAGGAAATGTGGGGTTTATGCTAGGACCAATGGCAGCCGTTTACTACCTCTCACAACGTACATTGGTAAATCCTGCTATCGAAAAATACCTCGAAGCCATTGTTAACGCGCTTTGGAATGTGGCTATTCGAGACGATAAAGGTTTGCGTTATATCAATACTTTTAGCTCTACTGCAAAGCCTCGTCTAGATGATACCGTGCTTAATCTTAATCATGGGTTTTGTGGGATTGCCTTGGTTTTATTAGAAATCTATCGTTTAGGAATATGTCAGCCAAAGATTTATACGCTCGTTAATGAAGGTATTCATTTTCTTTTGTCCTGCAAAAGACCTATTGATTTTGCCAAAGGACATTATAGCTTTTTCCCAACCTGTATCGATGAGCAATCACCTATTGATTCAGAAAAAAATCAGCAATACTATCATGCTATTTTGGGTTGGTGCAATGGTGATTTAAACCAAATATTATTGCTATACACCGCAGGGAAGGCGTTTAAGAATCAATCTTATATCAATATTGCCGAAGAAGTTGGAATGGCATCTATGCGCAGAAAAACACCTGAGCAGACTAAATTAAAGAATCCTTACTTCTGTCATGGTACATCAGGAGTGGCTCATATCTATAAGCGAATCGCTGAACGTTCGGGGAATGATGCCTATTTAAGCGCTCATAACTATTGGATTCAGCAGACATTCGATTACATTGCCGAAGCCCAAACTAATAATAGTTATGTTGAAAGTGCTGGACATTTGATTGATGGAGCGATGGGAATTGGGCTATCATTACTATCGCATATTTCAGAAGAAGAATTGAAATGGGATAACCTCTTATTACTATGACCACAGCAAAAAAAATATCATTTGGCGTACTCGACTTCGGGTACAGGGCCAAGAACATCAACAGCCTTTCAATCATAGAAGATGTTATTGAATATGCCTCTTCAGCTGACGATTTGGGGTTTTCTAGGTTCTGGATTTCTGAGCATCATGACCCAAATGCGCTCTTGGCGTGGAGCAATCCACAACCTATGATACCCATTTTGGCTGGTATTACCAAGAATATTAAAATAGGCGCTGCGGGCGTATTGATTGGTATTCACAATCCTTATCATGTAGCTACACAGTTTAAATTATTATCTAATCTATTCCCTGGAAGAATTGATTTAGGCGTTGCCAGAAGCGTAGTCAACCCTTTTGCGATACAGTGTGTCGAACAACGCGAAGACGTTGATAATAATACGATGTTGGAAACAATTCCTGAAAAAATAAAAAACCTTTTTCATTACCTCGTTGATGAAGATGAAATTTATAAGAATGGAACAGGCGTGGTGATTCCTCCTTACAAAGGAGCCATTCCTGATTTATGGATGCTGGGGTCATCGTATAAAAGTCTTGATAAAGCCTTAGAATTAGGCGCAAATTTTTCTAGGTCTATCTTCCACCCGGGGTCTGATAAAGAATCGAGACTAGACGAATTACACATTTTCAGAGAACAGTATTTGGCAAAACATGGTCGTTTACCCAAAATAAACCTCTCTATTTCTGGTTTTTGCTCGAAAACATCACACAAGGCACAGAAAATCATCAAGGCTCAGAACATGACTCCAGAAAGGCACACGATAGGATGTCCAAATAAGTTTTTTGATGAAATATCTAAGCAACACGAAATGTTTGGTATTGATGAAATTATTTTGATGAATCCCTCTCATAATCTTACTGATAGAATTGAGTCTCTACAATTTATCAGTGAATTATTTCATTTGAATTAACCCCTCATCCAATGATAGATTTATTTGAATTATCCATAGAAAAAGAGCTAACTGCAGAAGAATCTTTGCTTAATCGCGTTTCAGATGCCTTGTATTATACCACTTTTACTAATCATTCCCTTTTATCGGGTTCGATAGGGAGCCTCTTGTATGCATCATACCTGTATAAGTATCAACACGAAGAAAGATGGGGAGATAAATTGATAGATATTTTAGAAACGATTATTTCTGAAATCAACGATGTTTCTACGCCACACTTACTGACAGCACCATTGGCTTATGGAGCTTCAGGATTGGGAATGGTGATGAACATCTTGAAAAACAATGAAACGATTGAAATAGATTATGATGAATATCTATCGTTTTTTGATGAATTAGTCTGTGATGGTATCGTTAAATTACTCGATAATAAATCTACAGATTACTTGTATGGATCAAGTGGAGCAGTTAATTATTTATGCCAAAGAACTCACAATGACGCTGTGAAAATATGCTTAGAACATACTGTCGATAAAATAGAAAGCCTTGTGGAAATGAGACAAAAAGGCATAACTTTTCCAAATGCTCATTTGAAAGTCATGCATGCTGATAATTATGAAATTGACTTAAGTTTATCTCATGGGCAGTGTGGCGTATTGCTTTCTTTATTAAAAATTTATGAAAAGGGTATTGCTCAAGATAAAATCAAAGCATTGGTAGAAGGTGGAATCGATTTTCTGTTGAGTACGATGATGCCTATTGATTTTGAGCAACACAAATATTCATACTTTCCTCTGAAATTCGATAATAGTCAGCCTTCAGATGCGATGGTCAATCAAGGTTTTTATGGCAACAGATTAGGCTGGTGCTATGGTGATTTGAATCAGGTAATACTATTGTATCGAGCTGGGCAATTGCTCAATAATGGTGCTTGGATACGCCTAGCGGATGAAATTGGATTGTCAATAAGTCAAAGACTTTCGCAAGCAAGTACGGATATGAAAGATGCTCATTTTTGTCATGGAACTTCTGGTTTGGTGCAATCTTTCAAAGCTCTATATGCTATTACGGGATTGTCTATCTATCAAGAGACTGCTCAATTTTGGTATGCCGAAACACTAAAACACCTTGAAAAAGAACTTTTGTATTACAACACCAATAAAGCTGGGGAGTTATTAGAAGGTTTTGGAGCAACGGCTTTAGTATTAATCGCTGAATTACATGCAGATAGTTCTCAGGAATGGGATGCTATATTTTTACTTTCTTAAACCTTTATCACGATGAAAAAAATAAAAATAGGTTTACTTGACTTTGGCATTAGAGAAAATAAAATGAATAGCCTTCTCAGAGTGCAAGACCTAATCGAATACGCTATTCATGCAGAAGCCTTAGATTATTCAAGAATATGGCTTGCTGAACACCATATTGGTGACCCAACCCTGACTTGGAATTGTCCCGATTCACTTGTGCCCATTGTAGCAGGTATGACTGAAAAAATAAGAATAGGTGTAGCAGGTATTCTTATTGGCATTCACGACCCTTATCATGTAGCTTGTAGCTTCAAATTATATAATAACCTTTATGGTGATAGAATTGATTTAGGCATGGCAAATGGTGGAGTTAGCCAAGCCGTGGCCAATAATACCATCAAGGCAGATAAGAAAGAAGTGCATCTCTCTTTTGAGCGTAAATACAAAGAAGTGGTACATCTATTGCAAGAAGAAGATACCCTTTTTGAGAATGACCAAATTGTTATTCCTCCTTTCAAAGGGGTTGTGCCTCAAATATGGTCGTTGGGGGTTGGCTATGGCAATAGCATGACGCGTGCCATAGAAACAGGCTCTAATCTTTCTCGTTCTATCTTTCATTTTGGCTCCGACTTAAACTATCAAAAAGAGAAATTAAGTGAGTTTAAAGAGCTTTTTTATCAAAAACATCATAAAAAACCACAAGTCAATATGGTGTTTTCAGGGGCATGTCACGAAACTACCCAAAAAGCAAAAAGGGTAATCAAAGACCTAAAATTAGGATATGATATCAATTTAGTAGGTTGTAAAAACCTCTTTCAAGAAACCCTTTTATCTTTCCAAGAAAACTATGGTATCGATGAAATGATTTTTATGAATGTAGCCATGAAACCATCTGACAGATTAACTTCAATTGAGCTTATCAATAAAGCTCTCAATTAAAACATTACAATTTTTACATATTTCGGGGTTATTTATTCAGCATCAAAAGTTTAATAAATAACCCTGTAATATATAATTTAGTATTAAACACCTGTTCGTCCTCCTTCAGCAATAGGAAAATGACTCCTATCACTAGTTGAGTATTATTCTATATCACGTTCTACGTCTTTATACATTTCGGCCCGCCATGGTAATGGTCTTTTACGGAACAATCTCCCGAAATCCGCTAGGCATATCCTGCCATACAATTAAGCCAACTTATCCCCTTCAAAGACTATTTCATTATTTTTTTGACTTTAATATTTCATTTTTTAGCAAAGCTATTTCTGCATTCTGTGCTTCATTCGTTTTTTGCATTTGAATCATATAAAGGGTAAGTTCTTCTATTTTTCTTAGAAGTTTGGCATTTGTATCTCCTACATCAATACCTTTCTCTTCAATATCTTTTGCTGATGGAATGCCAGGAAGATGGGCATTATTGGTAATATATTTTTCAACTTCATTCAAAGAAGGAAGCTGATAAGAAGGGGCAAAAACATAATCTGGCCATGTAGTTTTCAATTTTACAACTACCCTTTCAGCAATCATATCGCCAGCAATAGCTAGCTTGTAAGCACTATAAATGGTATTCGTACCTATACTTACATTACCATTTTCAGCACCGATTGTTACACTTGAAGAAAAAACACCACTATTATTGATATTTCCTAACTCAAGATTTCTATTGTTAGCTGTCGTACTATTAGCACTAAATTTAATGGCGCCTCCATAAGAATAACCACCAATTATCACAGGTTTTTTAGTACTTGCTAAATCATTATCAAATTTAATTCTACCAGTTGTATCTATCGTTGGAAGTTCAACCCATGGTTGAGCAGGATTGTCACTAGTTTTTCTGAAATATAATTTTTGATCATAATATGAGCCTGAAAACTGCATAGCGTAATTATTAGTATTACCTCCAGAACGAACATCTAATAAATGCCAGTAGCTAGTGGCATTTTTAGGATAATTGACAGGTGCTTGCGTATAAAAAAAACCTGACTGAGCACCCGCATCACCTCTTAATCCAGCATTATCTCTAATCTCTGACCTTGAATCATTTGAACCATATTTTAATTTACCACTAAGTTTTAAACCGACTATATTTAAAGCTCCTGTAGTATCTAAGGTAGCTACTTCAGTCCACGGTTGAGCAGGGTTATCGTTAACTTTTCTAAAATATAGTTTCTGGTCAAAAAATGAACCCGCTAACTGCATAGCGTAGTTATTGCTAGTACCCGTACTACGAATATCTAATAAATGCCACCAACTATTTGCATTTTTAGGATAATTAATAGGACTCGATGTCATGTAAAATCCAGATTGAGCTCCTGCATCCCCTCTTAATCCAGCATTATCTCTTGTTTCTGTTCTTGAGTCATTAGCACCGTATTTTAATTTACCATTAAGTGTCAGGACTCCATTAAGTGTTAACGCTCCTGTAGTATCTAAGGTTGGTATTTCTCTCCATGGTTGTGTTGGGTTATTATTAGTTTTTCTAAAGTATAGCCTTTGGTCTCCAAATGAACCCGCCAATTGCATCGCATAATTATCCGTTAAATTACTGTGCCTAACATCAAGTAAGTGCCAGTAACCAGCAGCATTTTTAGGATAATTAACAGGACTTGATGTCATATAGAATCCAGATTGAGCTCCTGCATCTCCTCTCAATCCTGCATCATTTCTTGTTTCTGTTCTAGAATCATTTGTTCCATATTTTAATTTACCATTTAGTTTTAGACTACCATTTATATCCAACGTTTCTTGTGGACTTCCTGTATTTATTCCGACTCTATTAGTTGAGGCAACCGTTTTGAAAATAGGACTGCTTAAATTCTTGTTTGGTTGTCCATTTCCTATGATATAAAAATCCATGTTTTTAGAAGTACCAGTAGTTCCATCTAAATCAGGATAGTTGAATACCACCTTATTATCATCCATATAAAGATGATAAACATCATTAATTGCTCCATTCCAATCTTTACGTTTAAATACAAATCTATCAAGACCATCATCTGCTACTTGAAAAACAAAATTAGTCACATCTGCCGTTGGTTGATAAGCATAAATTGAAGCTTTGTCAGCAGCATTCAAATCCCAAACAAGACCTCCTTGTGCTGTTGGATATGTAGCGGTTTTATCGTTAAAAGTAATCGTTTTGTCTGAGGGCAACCCTATATTTCCAGTCAGTGTTCCCCCATTTGCTTTAAGATACTTTGCCATTTCAGTTGAAAAATCTGACAAATGTGTTGTAGTCAAAGTTGTCCAAGCATTATAAGTTCCATTGATATTCATTAAAACCTGTTTGTCTGTTCCTGTAATACCATTAGGTTTTAATAAGAATGAGTATTTTATATTTCCATTCACATCAAGTACTTCTGAAGGAGACGTTGTATTTAGACCAACATTTCCATTGACTAATAATCCAGAATAATTAGTAGCTGGGAAATCAAGACCAATCGCTAGTCCATTAAGAATCGAAAACCTTCCCCATCCATTCGTTTTAAAATATCCAGCTTGGTTATTGTCACTTCTTGAAGTTTTGATGATAACATCTGTAGTATCACTAATCTTGTAAAAATATCTTCCAAATATTTGTTTAATAACCCCATTTACTTCAAGTGCGGTAGATGGAGTAGTAGTGCCAATACCAACATTCCCTGTAGTAGGAAAAGTATTTTGGCCAAATGATTGTTGCACTAGTAGTATCAAAATAACCAAGGTGTATAATTTTTTCATTTGTATGTTTTGTTAATTGTTTGATTTATTCATTCTGATTTTCATGTATTATAAAGCATTACAATACTTCTATTATTTGAAGGATACATCCTTAATTGATTTTTTACGAAGATTTTTGTCGTATTAATTATGCCACTATCATAAACAGCATTAATTATCTAAATGTGCTTTTTTTATTTAGCTTTAATTTTTGCTTCAAAAATCGAATTCCTTTTTGCCTCAAAACCGGGTAATAATATAATAGAGTCACAGGCTTCTTTAATCACTGTACTTTCAGGTTCAATTTGACCACTTTCTTCTAAATATCTTACGGCTCCACAAACTGTAGGCATTGTTAAATTTGTGTAAAGCCATGTTGAAGCACTACCGTCTTTAAAAACGGCCTTAATACCATATTTATAGCTTCTTTCATATATAACATCATAATCGGATATTTCTCTAGTATCACCACTTACGGTTTTCCATGTTCCTAATTTTCCCGTAGGATCAACACTTACGTCTGATTTTAAAATCACAAATTCAAGGACTTCATTTAATGCTGAGTTTACACTATAATCCCATTTTAAATTAACACTGGGGTCAATCCTCGACGAACTCCCATTAAAAATGGTAAATTGAGGCTTGGCTACCAAAACAGATGGAACATTGATTTTTAAGGTATCACTGTTTTTATTACCGGTTGAATCAATTGCTTCTATAATGTAAGTTATTAAACCTCCGTTGCTTAGATTTGAATCTACATAGAAATCTAAAGTTGGTTTGTCAGGTGTCAGCCATTTTGTTAAACTCGTATTAATGGTATCAACTTTTCTTCTTAATTCATGTGAAGCAACATCATTACTAGGGCTTTTGTATATAATGAATTCTACTTTACCTTGATTATTAACTTTATAGTTACTAAAAGAAGGCGTAATTGGAGGAGTTCTATCAGGTCTTTGTAATATAGCAGGTAAAGATAATTTTGAAGGATTAAATTGCTTATCTATAGCCATTATATAGTACAAAATTTTCAGGTTTTCTACTTTAATAGTATCAACAAATATCGTTTTCTTTGAAATGGTAGTATCTGAAATAACAACAGGAATACTACCAGGTATTGAGCGAAAAATTTTATACCCTAGTAAGTCTGTCTCAGTATTAGCATCCCAGGTAACAGTTGCTGTTTTGTTAGTATCATCCCAAATCGCTTTAACATTGACAGGGATGCTTGGAGCAAGTGTATCCACTCCTTGAATTAAGACTGGGAATGATGTAAACTCTTCTCCTGTTTTAGTTTTCCCAATTATAACATAATAGGCAGATTTTGTAGTATTACTTGGACTGGTGTTATTATTTACAATTGCCGTTCTTTTTGTTGAGTCTAAGCTTAGAATTCCAGCAATTGTAGTCACTTTTTGATATGTAACATTTTGAGTTAATTTCTCTGCACGGCCTACAAAAAATGATTTAAAGTGATCTGGAGAAGCTTTTGTAGGAAGGGTCCATTTTAACTCTACTTGGTTATTAGCAAGTAAAGTATTGCTAATAATCGTAGGAATATATCTCGAATCATCTTCGCATTTCCCACTTACAGTTTGCAGTGCTGCAATTTCATCATCAAAGTATGTTTTACCAATTAATTTATAGATATACTTTTTACCATTTTGTAATACGGTATTGGCTTGAGTTGTGTCTTGGTCAATAAATATTAAAGTGTCTGATTTTGATGTAGTCGAAATAAATGGAAGATTATTTAACCTTACAAACTTCGTGGTGTCTGATGGAGAAGCTCTCTCTATGTAATAACCATAGTATAGGTCTTGATAAGCATTAACAGCACTTGTTTTTTTCCATCTCCATTTCAATTCCACTTTTTTATTTCCAAATTTCGCTATTGGTGTAGGAGGAGCCTGAAGAACAGCCGCAATTTGTTGACCAGCGGCTATTCTAGACTGCTTTGCTTTTTGTATATTAGCTGTTGTCTGAGTAATCAAGAAAACATTTTCAACAGTAACTTTTATAGAATAGTTACCTATAGCATCAGGTGGATTTGCCTCTCTAATAATATAATCATAAACAATGTTAGGTTCAGCTGTATCATCAATGATGCCTAATCCAGCATAACATGCTCCTTTATATGAAATTGCAGATGCGACCATTGTACCAAAATGTCGATTACTAACTTCTACTTTGGGAGAGATTATACTAGGGTCTGGATATAGCTCATTTTTTGTTCCAAAAATCGCCGTTTTCATAGCAACGCAAGCACTTCTTTCATCAGGAGTACTTAAATTTAATGAGCCATCTGTCAACCTATCGATATCTGGTTTGGCTGTGAAATATCTTTCTGTTGTTGTGCTTCCACTACGTCTTCTTTCTATAATAAAGCCATAATCAAGGTAACGTTTCCAAACATTGTTTAAATAATTTCCATTGTTTGAATTATAGATAGAGGTATCCCCAGTAATTATCCATCTAAGTTTAATTTTTCCACCTTGAGCAGCCAGAGCTTTGGCAACAATTGTACTTTGTTGAGCCTTAATAGAGAATTGTAAAAAACATAAAAAAGTAATCAATATACAGATGTATAACTTGCTTTTTCCCTTAAATATTAAGTGTATTCTTATCATTGATTTGTACAGTTTAATTTCCTGACGCTAGTTGAGGGCAATTATTCTCGTCACCAATATTAATTTTTAATGACTCTCTCATTGTAACAAAAAGTAAAGTAACTTCTACTACTGCAGTACCAGTGAAATAAGTTGGTGCTGGAGCTCCACCTTCTAATAAAACGCCAACACCTGCTCCTATTATAGGTACACCTGCAATTCCTATCTCACCACTAACATAAGCGTAAGCCCTCCCTTTTGCCGTTGCTACACCACAATTCCCTTTCGTAGTATAAAGAATATCCAAGCCTACTCCGACATTACCTTCTGCATACAGAGGTCCAGCACTTACTTTTATTTTAGCATCGAAGTTTAATCCAAAAGCAAAGCCTTTACCAGACTCTATGTCAGCTAATTTTACAGCACCTGCACTGGAAGATCTCAACATTCCTTTAGCGTCTTGCGTTATTCCAAAAAAAGCAGCAGCATTATTTGACAAAGGTGGTAAGTAGGCTGGAATATTTGCCCCAATCATCAAGTAAGCCTTAGATTCAATATAAGATTGTTCTAATGGTTTGGGTAAATCTCTTATCGCTAATCCTACTGGGTTTTCTGAGGTACCGACATGAATATACCACAAACCTTTTCCAGCATGGATTAGCATACGACCTGCTAAATTCTTTTTAGAAATATCGGTACTTCCATCATTTATACCTTTTAAATAGCCAATATTTACATAAAGATCAGCCTGAGCATCGAAGGTTCCCTCTTGGAAATTTAATAATATTCCAACTCGTGCCGATAGTGGACCCGTCATGGGGGAATCAAAAATAGTTTGTGTTGCTGACGTTTTTACTAATTTTTCTTCCATTTGAGTATGACTAGATATACCATTGCGATTGGGTTCCTTATCAAACTCATGATTAGCCTCAGCTTTTTTTGTTGCTCCCTCATTGGCAAGATTTACCAAATCGTTATCAATATCGGCCATTAATTGGGCCTGTGCATAAATCCCTAAACTGGCTAAACCACCTTCACTTGAAAAAACCATTTCTATACCGCCATAACCCTCAAATGATCCTTTGGGTAACGGATCTTGGACTGATAAATTTACACCTGCTTTAAAGCCAAAACTTGTAGTATTACTATAAACGTAGGTTTGTCCTGTCGAACAACTCGTTTTAAAACCTGTGCCATTACCTGACCCATTGGTGGGTTTCATATGATAGAAAATACCCCCTGCAAAACCATCTATAACAATAGGCCCACCAACTGGAATAACTGTTGGCAAATTCTTTACTGAACCGGCAACATAAAAGTAATTATCATTTGAAGTAGTGCTTCCAAATTCGGCTTCAGCACAAACAGTCATATTCCCAAGACTTTTCAAAACTAATTCTGCTTTACCCCTAAACCCTTTTTTGGTAATACCTGATTGTCCTAAGACGGGTTCGTTATCATAAAGTTCTAGCTCTCCCAATATTGCGAAAGCCGATAAATCACCTTTAAGTCCGATTTTAATAGGCTTTGCAATCTCCTTAAACTTCCAATCTCCATCAGTGTTTTGTTGAGCTCTAATTGTTACTCCAATTGTTCCACCAACACCTTTAGATCCACCCGCCTCAGTATTTTCACCAACTAAGGATACTTGCGCTTCTAAATATAAATCTGCTACAGTTGCTTGATTTCCACCATTTGCACAGGACGTTTTTAAACCCAATTTTGTTATACTAACAGGGAAATTTGCAACTCCTGCTTTACCTATTAATTTAAAACTTTCCACACAGATTGGATCTGGCCCAGTGTTTAGCTTCAAACCGATAAATTCAATCTGCTCTAATCTAATTACGCCACTCGAAGCACTATATTGGCCATCTAAACTAGTAGATACTGTTAAATTTCCTGATAAATTTGCTTCTGGCTTAAACTCATCATTAATGACTTTAAGACTAATTGAAGAACCTTTGTATATTGTACCTCTAGCTTTGAATAAATCAAAATCAATATCATCTGCATTAGCAACGTCTATACCATATTTTAAGCCAGAAACTGTACTGGGATCTTGCCCAGTCAGAGGTTCATTTTTTTCTATGTACCCACTATATAATAAAGTTGTTTTCTTTGAAATTGGTAAGCGTAATTGTCCCGAGAATGACCCTTCAGTTATGGTATTTTGAACAATTCCTACTTTTATCTTATCTAACGACATGGCCCAGCCTGACGCACTCCCCTCATTAATTGAAAAGATTGGCGTATTGGCTTCTATCACTCCAGTAAATCCTGTTTTGTCGATTACTACATTAAATACGCTAAGCGAAGTTCTGGCTGTAGAGTTTTTCTTTTTAAATTGTTTGGGTAAATAAACCGTAAAGTTTTGGATGTACACACCTTGCCATCCAGGGGTTTGGTCTCCATTGTATCCTCCTGGAAAAACCATTGAGCTCGGATTATCTGAATTACTAAGGTCAAAAGACGCATTGACAACTTTGAAAGCGAAACCTGTGGCACTTGGGCTAGCAAAAGGTGTTTTGAAAGTAAGCGACCCTACTAAATTATCAACACTGTTTTGTATTTTAGCTTTGAATGCACAAGTTACACGTCCTTCTGTAATCGGTTCAAGTGTAGTTTCTGTAAGTGGAATAATAGTTTTTCTAGGGATTAAAACCTCTGCTATAATTTGAGCCTCCGTAAAATTCCCACAATCTACTTGAGCATAAGTTTGATTAGGGTCTGTTATTTGTCCTGCCTGATTTAAACCATTCGCCCCTTTAATAATTACAGTATAACTATCTTGGGAATCTACAATCGGAACATCTCCTAATAAAACAGCTTTGAACGAACTAATACCTCCTGCTCGTGTAAAACGCACTTTTTCTGCACCAAAATATAAAATTTTCTCTTTGTTGTTCGAGCCTGAAGCAGGCAATGACATTCTTACATAAAGAGTCAGTTCAGCATATTGAGCATAAAACTCTGCTCTAGATACAGCTACTTCTACATTGCCAGAGGTGCCCAATTTTTTTTTAAATCCTATAGGAAGTTGAAGCATATCTTTTTCCAAAAGGTCTTCTAAGTAACGCCCTGACTTATCTAATTCAGAAAATATTCCTGTGGCCTTCAAACGCTCATCAACAGCTCCTTCACTTACATAAGCAGCATCAATATCATTCTCAGGAGACACTAAGTGCCTATTAGCAGCAAATGATGTTCTATTAAAAACCGAAGAGGCATTTACTATCTTTGATTTCCCCGAAGGTTTTTTATCATCTTTACCTGTATTGGCATATACATTTTGCATCCCTATTAACAAAAGGCATAGTAGTAAATGTAAATGTCGTCTAAAATGTAGGAATAGTACCATTTGCTTCTTGTAGGTGGTTTTATCTATTTTATTTTATCTGTTCTTAATTCTTAAATGTCAAATAATTAAGTTTAAATACCTTAAATACGTTTCTAACTATATTAACGCCTCTTACTCATAACTAATAGACATATCCTGTGCAAGTGCATATCCTTGATTTACTACTATCCTTGTAATTCTATTTTGTGAATCCAAGGTCGGAGTAATATCTGCTCTTGTTTGTGCGCCTGAACTATATTTTAAAGACCAGAAAAATGGTAACTTCTCTCCTAAATACAATAATGTTGTATTGTAGTTATAAGTATCAATTAATAAAAATTGTGTTTGTTTGGTTATCTCCCAAAGTGGATTCTTCAAGTTGGAAAATGAAGTAATAGTATTGAATAATGAACCATCGTATGTCTCGCTAGCAGCATTATATTGAGTATTCCATTTTATGTTTAAAAATGAATCTGAGCCAAAATTACCTCCAGAAGTAAGGCTTTGAATTAAAAAGCCATCATCGTTATAAGTATATCTCATTCTTCCTACAACAATAGCCTTTTCGCTTGCATTATAAGTATAAGTTTCTCTCGATACCGTTCCATCATCATATTTGCTTTCTATTTCTGTAATCAAGCCATTTTTATCTCTCTTAAAGGTTTTCTCTACAATTCGCGTCCCGTTGTTTTCAATCGTTTTTGTTAGTATTCCTTTATCCCATGTAAATTTGATGGTCGACTTCACACTCGATCTTAATGGATTAGGTATGTAAGTAATAGAACTTGGTAAAGTACTGGTTGATACTGGGGCTTCTTTAGTAATCGTAGCCGTGTAAACCTGTGTACTACCATCTTCGGCAGTGACAGTAAAGCTGACTGGCTTAGAAAAATCTAAGATAGTACCAGAAGCAGGAGTTACTTTCGCTCGTTCTGAAACGGTGATATTGGGTTTTAGTTTTGATAAATCTGCCGTGCTAGATACAGTTGCTGTGATAGTTTTGGTAGTATTATCTATTTTGGCAATGACTGCTGGTGAAAAATCATTGAATGAAAAACTTAAAATATCTTTTGCCGATAATTTGGTACGACTTACCTGTACTTTATAAGTAGCCGTAGAACCATCTTCTGCCGTAACGGTATAAGTAACTTCATTATTGAAATCCTGTGCTTTACCAGTTTCTGGTGAAAGCTTTGCTTTGAGAGATACCGTAATAGTGGGTATCAATTTGCTAATATCTACCGTAGCAGGAACAACAGCTGTAATTTTTTTATTGGCTTCATCAATGGTAGCATCAACCACAGGTGTTAAGCCCGAAAAGCTAAATTTAGTAATTTTCCTTTCAGAACTTTTTGAGATAATAATTTCTTCATTACAAGCCATTAACAATAGCATAATAGGCAGGTAGAAACGTATGATTCGGGTGAACGTAGATTTCATTGGTTTGATAAATTTAGGTTGTAATAGCATTATATGCTATAGTTGTTCATTTCCAAATATGTGTAAAGTGCCTCCTTGCGTTAGTACAAAAAGTCGGTTACCATATACTTGTATCTCTTTCACCCAGTATGAACCCTTATCTATCGGAATAGGTGTATACCACAATAATTCTTTTTTTGAAATATCAATGATACCAACAGTAGCTTCTGAGCCTCCCCTAATACTTTCACTGACAAAATAAAGATAATTGCCATCAATTACTTCAAGATGACGACGACCTAGATTTAAACCAAAAGGTGATAGAAGTGGATTACAATCTATCTTTTCGTATTGAAGACTCAATGGGTCTAGTACTATAATCCATCTGGCATCTTTTACAATAAAGATTTTATCATTAGCTAATTTCATCTTACCTACTACATCGTTGGTCCGATTCACTACTTGTCCTGTTTCAATATTTATTGCAAAAATCCCTTTTTTGTCAATATTATCGCTTAAACTACAATACAACAAACCGTTATATTCTAATTCATTACCTAAAATGTTGTTTTCTGAGCTTCCTAGAATGTCTTGAGCTCTTACATTCCACATCATCAAACCTCCATTTTTTTCATGTGCTGTAATTACATTATTATAATTACAAACTATTACATTGTCATTAATAATGACAGGTCTTTCGACGCTTTCATCCAATAATTTAATTTCAAATAAGTTATTAATGAGGAAAAATTCAATATTTTGTGATTGAAGATTTAAAGATTTAAAAATTGCTTCATTTTTATTTTTGACTACAAAAGTTATTGCTTCTAACTCTATGTTTAGATCAGTTTCTGATAAGATGATTTCTTGAAATAATTCAGTATTTATAAATTTCAAACTATTTAAGTGTATAAAATTATCCCATACAAACAAATAGTTGTTAGATACAAAAAACTCTACAATCTTAATTCCAGCAAAATCATATTTGCATATTCTATCATCTTCCAATGATATTATGGAAGTATCCTTTACATGAATTTTTATAATTCCCTTTATACTTTTAATAAAAAATAAATGATTGTGTTTATTTGAATATTGTCCCATATATTGAATCTAAGTTTGAAATTATTTTATCAACAAAATTTTGAGTATTTATAGTTTTATCATTTGGAAATAGCTGAGCCGTCCTCTCATAACCTAAACTTTTTAAAGCATCACGTCCTTCAGTCGATTGTAAATATTGTATTACTTTTTCTTTAGTTAATTTTTGACCTTTTATACGCCATTGTAGTTGAGACAGAGAGGGTACAGAAAACAAATCTCTCTCAATAAATTCAGAAATAAATATTTTTTGTTCAACGGTAGCACTTTCAAGCCATTTATATTCAATCCAAATGGGATACTCATGGTCTGTAACAACATCTATTCTGGAATCTCTAATTGTAGGTCGGGCATTAGGGGTACCAACTTCAAAGTTAAGAGTTCTATCCTTAAAAAAGGTTTTATTAGTAATTATGTCTTCCATTACCCAAAATAAACCTTGTTTATTCGTTCCACTTTGGGTCGTAAATATTTTAAAGACCTTATTATATCCATCATCAAGGGTAATATTATTTTGCTTACAAACATCAATAAATGATTCCATTTGCTCTATTACCTCTTTAAAACTTTTTGATATTCCTGTATTTGTAAATTGCCACCCTTGCATTTTTGCTAAATTATCATCTGTGAGACCAAAGCCTAATCTATTTGGATTTCGTCGAATTTTAGCAAATGCAATAATAGCATCAGGTTTAGCTAACAAGGAAGTATTAATATCATTCAAGCCTCTATTCTTTCTAAGTACTTTCCAAGCTGCTAAATTATCACTATTTGAGAGACAAGTAGTGAGTGCTCTTAGGTCTGACGGGGTTGCAACTTTTGAGATAACTAAAAATAAGTCTGCTCTTTCGGCTGTATTAAATGCTGCATTTATTACAGCATTTTTAAACACTGTATATTCGCTTTGTGTAAGAATACTTTTGATTGTTAGTAAGTTACATGTTCCAGCAGCCAAAACAGGCAATTTTCCAACAAAGTATGGTAGTCCATTTTCTAGTTCATAGCTAATAACGGGCGTATTTTCTACTTCTTCAGTACAAACATCATCTACCCTAACAGTCCCTTTAGGCGTTTTCAGCAGATCTCCACCTTGTAATTTTCCAGCATGTAGCCAAAAGCCTTCCGGTGTTTGTAGAGCATGAGTTGGTGTAAGAGAGAGAGTTTGCCCTGCAATTAACAAATGAGTTATAGTACGAGTAAAGCCTCTTTTAATCTTTTCAATTCTGGCTAATACCCTTTTCCCAGTGTTTGGATTAGTAGTTTCTATATATTCCCCCTCTTTTTTTTCCGTCATAGGTTCTCCTGTTTCCAGTGGGGTATTTTCTGTAAAGCAATAAATACCAGTACAGTTGAATCCTAGAGAGCCATCAGCTTTTTTCCACATCTGCATATTATCAGCAGACACAGTTAATCCATCAACATCTATTTCAGTAATTTCATAGAATTTTTTTGAATTGGCTGGAATTGTTGTACTAAACTCAGAAAGGTTTTCTGTAAATTTAATTTTATTGCCAGATATACTTGCAAGAACATTACCTGTAGTAGTTCTTATTTCAGAATTTACTTTATTGAATATATGACCAATATCTAGTATTTTTTGTTCAAAATCAGACAGAAGATTTACAACTGCTACACCTTTTATATTTAGATAATTATCAAATTTTGCTAACTTAGCCTGAACGTCAACAGGGAGACTTTTAATAGTTGCTTCAGAGGCTTTGTAGGCCGCTCTCCATGATGACATTTTTGTAATAGAGAGTTGAGGGATAATGTTTTTTGCTTTTGCAATACTTGATTTTAAAAGAGATGCTCCAGCAGCAGGAAGGTCTTTGAGACCCAATACCCCTACTATTATATTGTACTCGTCTATTATTTTTTTAGTTTCAGGATCTGTTGAAGGAATAACGTTTATACCTACATTTAAAGACGAGCCAATTAACTGGGCAGCCTCAAATAATGCAAGCCCCACCTGCCCGCCTCTATATGCTTTAAAAATCAAACCAGGACCAGTAGTAATAGTCAACACATCGGCAGCTAATGTAACATTCTGAATTGTATTCGATTTAAAACGTTCATTTGAGGCATATACTAAAAATATAGCAGGAACAACTTTAGCAAACCTACCATTTTCATCTTCTATATAATTTATATAATTATCGGTTAGTCCCAATCCTGATTCATCATCAAAAACGTAAACCCAATCATAAGGATGCAAAACTTCAGGAGATTCTTCTGAAGTACCTGCAAGGTATTGATATTTAGCAGGTTCAATACTAACATTCCCCCCAGTAGGAAATAGAGATTGATTGTATTTAAATTGAGTTACCTCAACCATATTACGCAAGGTGTAATTAATATTAGCACTATTACTTATAAAGGAAGCGTTACATTCTTGTTTACCATTGTATTGTTTGCTAAATAAAGATTGGTCTGTTACATGAATAATTCTTTTTGTAGTATTTCCATCATTAATCATATGTTCTGTAGCATTGGCAACAGAATTTGACTTATATAATAGGTTAGTAATAGTAGAAATATATCTAGAATGATTAGCTCCGTCAATTTTAGCAAACAAAGAGTTTAGCATTCTCTTGTCTGGAGAACCAACTCCTGGGGTATTATATAACCAGTTTAATATATCATCAATCTGTGATGTAGGAGTACATTCTAATAATTTCAATACTGCTAATTCTTTGCTATTTACTATATTAGAAAAGCCAAAGTCAGTTAATAATCCATTTTCAAGCTTCTGAAGAAGTGATGTACGCTTGTTTAGGGTTAATTCTTTCACTTTTTCACATGACATTGAATTTACTAGTTGAGTTATTACACTTCTATCATTTAAATCAAAAGATGCACCATAGAGCTCTGTGATTTTATTAGTACAAGCAGTAAAAGCCTCAGGGTTCGAAATACCTGTTTGATTGTTGAAAATAATTTGTTTTGAGAAAAATCCAAATGCATTATCATCTTTTTTATTGAATTGAGCCCACTGGAAGGGGTCTAATCCTCTATTCCAGAGCAAGCCTGTTTGATGTTTAAACACTTTGATATTAGGGCGTATTTTCTCTGTATTTTCATCATAATCTGGATTTATCTCACTTTCAGACATTACAAATTCAATGTATATAAAGACTATAATTTTTTTCCCATTCGATGTTGTAACATTAGCTATCTTTAAATAATCATTAAATTTATTATCTAACATAGAAATCCAATCTTGCTCAAATCTTTTAGGGTTAGAAACATCAGCGTCATCATTCAACTTGTCAGCAAGAGCATCAAGTATTTTTTTTTCTTTATCTATATCAGTTAATGGAGCTATTCCTTGAATCCCTTGACGGTTTTTCCTGTAACCTAAATAATACCTTCCTACAAATGCGAATAATTGAGTTTGTCCATTAGCATTGGATGTGTTTGTATTGTTATATAATGTATTGAAATCGGTTAAACTCTTTATTAAAGATAATCTCTTGGGGTCATTATCATTACTAAAAAATCTTTGACCTCCATAATCTTTCCCTTCTGTTAAATTATTAGAAGCTATTTCTTCAAGTGGGGAATATTCTATCAGATAATCTTCAGGTCTTAGATTTTTTTTTGATTTGACTCTTTCTATCAGTAAATTGACAGAAGCTTCAATCTGCTTCTCTGGTGTAATGGATTCTGTTTTTACAGAATTTATTGCTAAAATTCTGTAAAATGAAAAGGAAAGAATTAGTATTGATAATATTTTTTTCATCTTATTTAGAAACTATATTTTTGACAATAAATAGTTTAATTTTATTTTTGGCATATTCTACTATGCTATATTCTGTTTCATTTTTTGAAACTTTATCAGCTACAATAAAAATAAGGCTTTTACTACTTGAACTATCTTTAACTCCTTGCCCTATTAGTTTTAATTTATCTTTAGTTGTGAAAGAACTAAAGAGTCTTAATGCATAGTCTTGTGCATCAAAATCTGCTTGAGCAATAATATAGTTCTTATGAGTATTCACTAATTTATTAATATCAGCTTTAGCTAACTCTTCTTGTGTTATTTCATTTTCATTTTGTGTAAATATCATATAATTACTAGAAGACTCGGAATCCAATGCTTTTGGTACTACGATTTGTTCTAAAGCTTGCTCAGAGGAATTCATATTATTAAAAGCTTGCTCTTTTTTGGGTTGAGCCTCAGTTCCCAATTTTTTAATTGCTAATACAATAATATCTGTTACTTTTTCAACTAATTCATCTTCCTGTTTTTTCAAATCTTTCAATTTTGCCTGAGCAGCTTTAAAATCTTTTTCTGCTTGTTCCATACACGTTTTATCTTGTGGAACAGCCTTGGCACAAGCATCATATTTCAGTTTAGCATTGTCTAACTCGTCTAACGCTTTTGTATAATTTTCAACCATTTCAGTTGGTAAATTGGCTCTTACATATTTTTTTGTAGCTTCTTTAAAGGCTTTTATTTCTTTATAGTCTTTGTTAATACTAGTTTGTATTAATGTATTGAGGGCATCAGCAACTTCTTTAACAACATCAATCACCTTATCAGCATCGACAATTAAGCCAGCCGCAGGGTTATAAACTGTTATTAATTTATTGTCAGCTCCACTTTGTAGTTCGTAGCAATCATTCAACTGAAGATTTGAAAAAGTTGCTAGAATTTCAGCATTAGCCAAGTATGGTATTTTTACACCAGCTGTGCCTGAGAATGTACCATTACCTGTACTACTAATAATACGAGCCTTAAAATCACCTGCAAAGATTTCATCCCCTTGTCTTAATACTTTTAATGGTGTAACTCCAGTTGGTGGGGCAGCTATGCTGTTAGGATTACAAACATAAGCCAATACGTCGCCACATGGAGTACCATTTAAGGTTACAGAGCTTTCACATTGTTTTCCGTCCTTTGTGATTTGTAAAGTATATTCACCTTTTTTGGTAGCTGTTAATGTGCTTTCCGTACTTATAATGCCTTCAGGGTCTTTCCAAGAAAACGTAGTTGGGCTTACATTCCAGTAAGCAGGCGATACATTATCAACCACTGAAAGTGTTAGGGCACTTGATGAAGCACTTCTGGTTGATGGAAACTTGTAGGTTTCTGTAGTGCCACTCATGGCCTTGATTTTTATATTACAATCAGCTACTTGATTTACTGCAATAACAATAGTACTAGTAGCTGTACAGGTACTTTCTGTGGCGGTTACCGTATAAGTCCCTGCTGCGGCACTAGTCAAATCTACAATCCTAGGGTTTTGGAGTGTACTTGTAAAGTTATTAGGTCCTGTCCAAGCATAAGTAGCATTTGGAGATGCTAAAGCTTTTAGGTCAAGCGTCTGATATTCAGCAAGAGGAGTATTGGCAGTTATTTTAACATTAAATGCCGTCATAGCCGTATTTACAGCTAATTCTGTGCTTGATGATCCTTCGCAACTTCCAGCTTTAATAACACAACTAGCTTTGTAAGTAATGCCAGCAGAGGCCGCATAGGTCAACCCTGTTCCTACTGATTGATATGCTCCTCCAGAGGCAGTATTTGCCAGCCAATTAACTGTCATGTAAGAGCCACAACCAGTGGCTTCAAGGCTTACTTTATTAGTGCCACAAACAGCACCACCTACTTTGATAGCTGGTACTGGCAAAGTAGCGGCAGTAACTGTATTCAGTGTAATAGTAAGTGGCAATAAACTACGGCAAGCATTTGCTTCAGTAAGTGATGTAGTAGATTTATATGCTAACTCATACACTTGCAATGTTTTAATGCCTACAGCAGATGTTATAGGATTATAGGAATCGGCAATTGTCTTATTTGGGTCTATCCAAAGTAAACCATTACTAGTATTGCTTTTAGTAGGTGTAATGGCGGTAGCCACCATGTTAGTACAAAATGTGTATTCCTTTTGGGAAAGTAATGGTGTTGATGGTGCAGGTATTACGGTTAATGTTAAATCTTTACCCGAACTAGAACAACCTAAACTTTGAGGATTGTCTTTGTATAATTGTTTAATCTTGTAAACGCCTGATTTGTCAGGAAAGAAATTAGAATCGTCAAATACTTTATTTTCTGGGTTTGTTACTTCTAATGCCATCACTCCAGTTAAAGCATAATCCGTAGGATTATTTATCGTTGCTAAATTTGCTAAACTGATAGCCGACCCTTCGCAAATGGTTGAATTAGGAGCATTTACAGTAGCATTTGGAATAAACAATAAGCTTACTTTTGCCCTAGCACTGGTTTCTTTATCAGTCCCTTGAATTTTGGTAGAAACATAAAACTCTTTTTTCCCAATATTCGTCATTGAATTTACTATATCCTCTTGCAATCTTAATGTATCTCCACCAGTAGCATTGGCATACCATTTTACATCACAAAATGGCTGGTTACACTTTACTTGGTCTTTAATTTGTTCAACAGACGATGCACAAATAGCGCTGATTGGGGTTATTGGAGGTTCAGGAACAGTTTTAGTACCAATTGTTATATTAATTGGGCTTGTAAGAATTTCACAAGCTCCATATTTCATATAAACCTTATATTTGCCAGGAGCCATTGCTTTTGAATCAATAGGGTCGCCATCTACATAACCACTATTTTCAGAAATAGATAGCCATTGAGTCGTAGTCGGAGGAGTGGATTGGGTTTCTGGAACAATCGCATAATAAAAGGGCTTTTTACCGCCAGTAAAAGTCATTGTTGCTACTTCGGGTGTTTCAGTACTTACTACAGCGGTTGCAATAAATTGTAACAGTGGTGATTTTGTAACATCTTTAGATACATTACAGCCTTTAGAATCCTTTACTTTGAATGTATAAGGTGGTGTTGCTCCGTACTTGCTGGCTTGCACAATATATTTACCATTAGCATCGGCATCACCCATTTTGGTTTCCGTTGTTCCTGTTACTAAATAGAATTGCTTGCCAGAGTTTCCTCCGTTTGCAATTAACTCCACACTCGGAATTTTTTCACCATAACAATTTGGATCACTTGCTCCTGCGTATAAATCCAGAACATCAGGCTGTTGAATAGCAAACCTTGGACTGCTGTATGTACAACCGTCACCTGCTAGATACGAAATTTTATACCGTGGTAGTTGCTCACAAGTTGTGGCATTTGCTTGAGGACCTACACAAGCATCTTGATATGCTTTGATTGTAGTACTAGCTGGTAAACCTGTCAAATTTATTTTATAATTTCTACTAGCATCAGTCCCAACACCACTTGTTTTCGTAACATTTTTAATAACATTGTCTTTGTCGTCAAGCACTTGAATAGCATTGTTAACAATCTTGGTGAAAAGTTGCTTGTTTCCTTCAAAAAGATTCCCTGTCAGAAAATTGTTCGATTGTAAATTAATCACTGCTGAGCCTAGATCATTAAAACAATTGACTACATTATCTTGTGAAACAGGATTAGTAAAGATTGCTTGATTAGGCCTATATACTTCAAACTCTTCAGTATAAGCAATACATTTTGTTTGATTATCCAGAAGAAATATCCTCCATCTTGTATCAGATGCTGGAATATTGGCATTTTTAATATTAAATAAAGTTTCTGATACTTCTATTTGTTTAGGAAGCAATTCACTTTCAGGACGTTCTTGTATTTGTTTAATTGAATTAGGCATAAACGAGTAACTATATCCTCCAGCGCCGCTAGTACCAGAAGATCCTTGAAAAAATGAAAGAGCATCCTTCCAAGAAAAAGGTATAGAGGCATCGCTTCTAGCAAGAGCATAACCTGTTAAAGAATTAGCATTTTTTATTTCAAAAGTTACCTTCCCTATAGGCACAGCTGCTGTACTAAGCTCATATTCACAAGGTTGAATAATATTTTTAATGGCAATACTTGGTTTTTTAATTGTCAGTATATTTGCAATAACACTTATTGATGGACAAGACGTAATACTAGGAGTAATACATTCAACTTTTATTAATGGATAGTTCCAAGCCACTGTACTAACTAGTTGATTTGTTGTAGATAAAACCGTATTTCTATTAGCTTCAGGATTTTCTGGGGAAACATCATACCATTTATAAGAAGTAGTGCCAGTGGGACATCCTTGTACTTTTAACGTTAAAGAAGGTGCACAATTTGATCTATCTGTATCATCTATTATGTATGGATTAGACCCAAAAGGATCTGCAACATTCACTTGAACATCTAAACTTGCTGTACAAGCATCTGTTCCACTCTTTGATATGGTTACTTTATAGGTACCTTCTTGAGATTTTTTTATGTTGTATATTTTGGGATTAGCTATATATGCAATGAATCCTTGCCCTAACGGGCCTTCCCAATTATATTTATCTCCTCCAGAAGCTGAAAAATCTACTGTCTGTCCAGCACAGACATTGATAAAAGTTACAGCTGAAACGGCACATGTATTAATTGTAAGCCCTACACTTGCATTAGCACTGCAAGAGCCAGCTAAACCAGTCACTGTATAAAAACCAGCTTTTGCAGCATTAAAGTTTGAAATTGTAGGATTTTGAACCGATGATGTAAAACCATCAGGTCCAGTCCAATTATAACTTGAAGCACCAGAAGCTTGTAAAGTAACAGACTGTCCAGCACTAACATTTAAATTTGTTGCAGTGGCTATTACTGTAGGATTAGGAGCTACAGTAAGAACAGCTTCACTGGAAGTTATTGCTGAAGTACAAGAACCAGAAACTAAACAACGGTACCTATAACCATTCATAGAAACAGTCGCATTACTAATAGTTAGTGTAGAGGATGTTTCTCCTGTTATATTAGTGAAAGTACTGCCTGTACTCACTTGCCATTGATAAGTTGGAAAAGACCCTGTTGCAACAATTGTTAAAATATTATTTCCTCCAGAACAGATACTTAAATTGGTAGGTTGTGTTATAATACTTATTGCTGAATTAACAACTACAGTTACATTAGCACTTTTTAAAGACTCACAACTTATTCCGTTTGCTGTTTGAACACATTTAGCATAATAATCAGTATTTACGGAAGGATTAACAGGCATTGTGACAGGTGTATTTTCTGTGACTTTAAACCAATTTAATGTATTACCGCTACCTGTGCAACCAGTGGCAGACAAAGAGACTGAACTACCATAACAAATAGTTGCCCCTGCCGCTACTGGCGTTGATGGTGTTGTATTTACAGTTACCGTTTTCCCGTTAGCTACGGTGCTGGTATTAGAGCAGTTATTATTAGTAACCTGTACAGTATAGACGCCTGATGTAGTTGCAGTATATGTTTGGTTGGTTGCTCCTGCAATATTAACACCATCTTTTTTCCACTGATAACTATTCATACCAAAGATTGCACTTAATATCACGCTACCTCCTTGGCAAAAAGTAGTAGTTGAAGCGGCAGATACCGTTGGATCAGGAAGTGGATTTACTACTACATTCACAATTGCACTTCCTACACAGTTTCTAACGTCTGTTACTTCAACTTTATACGTACCAGCATCGTTACTTTGGATGTTTCCGATACTTGGATTTTGTAGAGTTGATTTAAAGGCTGTTCCTTTTGTCCAGTTGTATTTTAAAGCATCACCCCCTGTAAAAGTCATTGCACCCGAAGGAGCATTGACAAATGATAGCCAGTTGTTATCACTACCTGTTGGTTTTGTGACAGTCCATGTTCCACTTACAGAAGGAAGGTTGATTTCAAATGAAGTAATCCCTCCTGCTGAAGTAAAGTTAGTTATATCAGAATTACTCCCTTGATTACATGCTTGATTACTTGAACAGTTATTTAGGTTATTAAAAGTTATACAACTTCTCATAACAGAGTCTGAATAGCGTTTATTTTTAAGAAATGGAATCCAATCTGTGTTTACAGCTTCATTAAGATCATACCACCATGCTTTAGCACATCCATTTTCAATTTTAATAATTGCTTTTTGATTCGGCTGATTTATATCACGATAACCAATTATTTGTCCATCTGCTATAGTATTGTTGAGGCATGTTATACATGTTAAATTTGTTTTCCCTTTTTGAGTAATAGTAACAGATGTTGGAGTTGGATTCATCGTGCCAGTGATACTTAGGATAATACTTCTATCAATATTTGTTAGGTTTTCATCTAATTTGACTTGTATAGTTGCTTTCCCTAAACCTGCCGTTGAGCTTGCATTAAGATTAAGAACCGTTCCAGCACATTGTGCTATAGAACTATTAGCTACAGTAACTACAGGCAAAGCATAGTTTGTTACTATAGTGCTTGCAGTAGCAGAACAACCTTTATTATTTGTAAATTTTACATTATAGGTAGTAGGCGTTGAATTATCGGCAACAAGTGATATAATCTTTTGACTTCCAATCGAAGTATTATTAATATTGGTCCAATGGAATTTTACTTCTCCTGTATTAATAGGTATATCAGGTACAATAGCATTCAGAGAAAACGGAGTTCCAATACAAGCAGGAGTATTAGTAGCTGAAATACTTGGAATTGGATTAACATTGAATTTTACAATTTGCTGACTTTGAAATAAGTATTCATATTCACTTGTTCTACAAATTACTTTGATATACCCACTTTCAGTAGCATTATAGTTAAGAAGAAAAGTGTTAACGCCATCTATTAATTCCAACGAACTTGCTAGATATCTGCTTGGTTTTCCATCTATGTGCTCTTCATAGGCTGCGGGATAGTTGGTATTACAGCCTGTCATCATTAATTTCAAAGTACCAGATCCACAAAAATCAGTTTGTCCATTTGGTGTTAAATTTACTACCGAAGGAATATAGCAATCCCCATTTGTTAAAACTTCAAATGTTATTTCACTATACGAACTCTCATAAGCTGGATTTTCACAAGTAACTTTATAAGTGGCATTCTGAGTAATAACCTCGTTATAAATAGCAGATTGTTTTACAAAGGTGTTATTTTTATACCATTTTGCTTTGTTATTATCTGGGCAACCATCTACTTCAAGACTAACCCATCCTTTTTTGCAAAATTTATTATAGGCATGAGTAGTGTTATTAATAATAGTAGGGTTGTTAGCATCGCAACCAGAGTTATCTACTTTAAAAGTTATTTCATTCCATCCAAACTCTGTATTATTATTAGGATTTATACAGGTAACACCTATTTTAGAAGTACGAGTTATTGTACCTTTTACAGTTATACCTATTCCACCATTTAGCTCTGTACCATCAGTGTACCATCTAGCAAGGTTATTGTTTGGGCAACCTGTTACATCAATGTCTACCCACCCTTTTGTACAAAAAACAGTTTTTTTCCCTGGTGTATTATTGATAATAGCGGGAGCATAATTACAAGCAGAGTACGAATTAACCCTAAATGTTATCGCTCGTTGTGGTCCTATCAAATTTCCTGTAACTGGACTAATACACTGAAATCTAGCTTCGGTAGTACTGGTTATATTTTCTGAATAATCAGACCCTTGTATAGTACTACCATTACCAACCCACCACTTTACCCTATTACCGTCTGGACAACCACTAGCAGATACCGAAAATTGTCCACTTCCACAGAATGTCGTTACGTTGCCAGGAGTATTATTTACTATTTGTGGATTAATACTAATACATTGATCATAAGGAATAACAGTAAAATTGATTGTTTCCCAACCTAGTCTTTCGGAAGTGTTACACTGGTTTTCGCAAGATACAGCAAAGGTTTGGTTTGAATTGATTGTACTACTATATGTGTTTCCGTTTGCTAAGAAATTACCATATGTATCATACCATATAGCTTTAGAATTATCATAACAACCACTTACACTTAAACTCACTATACCATTGCTACAAAAGGTCTTATCTCCTACTTGCCCTGTAGAATTATTTGTAATAGTTGGCCAATAGTTTGAAGTGGAACAAGGGGCTTCGTTATTTGTTATTATTATATTGTCAGAATTGATTTCTCCTTTAATACCATTTGCACAGGTATTAACACATTTTGCATAATATGTCCCTGCTCCTACATTATATGTCAAGCCTGTTTTTTGTTCTATACCGTTATTATTATACCATATAACTGTATATGCACAATTTATAGCAGTAAGATTTGTGGTTGGATATTGATTATTAACTATCTTCCTGTCAGTAACAATTTCTGGTTTAGTCACATCACAAGATTGAAGGACAGTTATTTCTACTGGACTGGATAAATCACTTCCACAGCCATCAATAGTACATTTAGCATTATAAGTAGTTGTAACTGAAGGAGTAACTACTAAACTTAAACCATTTCCAATAATATATGAAACGTTTAATGCATTGTACCAACTAATAGTACCACTATTACACCCAGATGCAGAAATTGTAGTACTTTCCCCTCTATTTATTGTTGTAGATCCTTGCGAAATTGGACTATCTGTTTTTGAAATAGTAATTATATTTATTGGAGTTGAAGTAGCAGAGCTATAATTCTCTTTACTTATTGTTACTTTATAAAAACCAATATTTGAGGTAGTATAAGTAGACGAAGTTACACCATTTATCACTCCATACACCACACCATCTGTAGAGTAAGTCCAAATATAATTTACCCCCGACTCACTGGTATTTGCTGTTAAAGTTACTAGACAAGGCCTGTCTGTTTTTGAAATAGTTGGAACTGAGAGAGGTGGAAGACTTCCAACATTAACAGTGATTATTGCTTTTTTACTTTCACATCCGTTAAGTATTTGACTTACATAATAATTAGTTGAACCAACGGATGATGTATTGGGGGTTGGAGCGGCAGGAAGTAGTTGCTCTGCACTGTTGTACCATCTAAGACTCCCATTTGTCGAAGTTGTAGCAGTTAATGCAATGGCTTGAGCATCTTTTACATATGTAACTGGAGTATTTACTCCAGGAACTACAACATCACATACTGTTATTGTTATTCCCTCAGACCAATCACTCTCGCAATTATTATCAATTTTACATTTAGCTTTATATATCGTTTTCACAAGTGGAGAGATAGTTATTGTATTCCCTGTTGAGCCATTATCCCAAGTTATCGTTCCATTTGTACATCCTGAAGCACTTATATTTGTACTTTCTTTAATATTTATTGTTGTTGTACCTGAAACAACTGGTTTAGGCACATTACATACACTAATTCTAATAGGACTAGACCAATCACTTTCACAGTTATTTATTGTACATTTAGCTTTATAATCAGTTGTAACATCTGGAGTGACTGTTATTGTATTCCCGGTTGAGCCATTATCCCAAGATACAGTTCCGTTTGTACATCCTGAGGCAATTATTTTAATAGAACTACTTTCAGTTATTCTTGTTGGTGTGAGTGTGGGGATTGGAGTAGTCTTTGCAAAAATTCTAAAATTATCTAGTAGTAAATATGTTTCATAATATTGTGCTGCTTCTAGCTCTATTTTTGCTTTTATTAAAATTGTGGTATTTATATTTGTTTCAAACCTAAAAGGTCCGATTGTTTCCTCCTTAAATATATCATCAGTAGCTAATGTAGAGTAGAAGATTTTATCATTTATTTTTATTTCAAAATAACCTCTGTTATAATTATTAGAATTTTCTGGTCGGAAGGATGCTTGTTCGAACTTTATATAATAATCCTTATTTGCTTCAAAAGGATACACAGATTGTGTCTCTATGGCAGATTCTCCTTCGTATTCACCCCATGATTTAAAACCAACAACATTTCCTCCATCTTGAGATAAAGGTATTTTTTTTGTAGATAAACCTGAAGGAATTTGATTTGATTTCCATGTGTCTACCAATAAATATTTACCTAAATCATTAACCCATTTGGTTGGAACGACTCCTTTTCCTGGGTTTAGTATTGAATTTGCGTCTTCTTGTATAATTATCTCCTCGCACGGATTTGAACTTACTAATTTAGACTGACCATCAATGCTTGAAATTATATTATCCTGTATTTTAAGCGACTCATTTGTAAATATTTTTATTTCTTTTTTAGGTAAAATATGATTTATTCTCTTCTCGCCCTTCCAAATAAACTCACTTTTTTCGTTAGCTCCTTCAAAACCTCTCAATACTTTGAAAGTTGGTTCTTTGGGTTCAAATTCAAAATGTCCTTTTATTGTAAAAGTGGCTGTTGGATTTTCAGCATTTACGAGTGCTGTACAGTAATCTTCATAATTACCCCCTTTTTGTACAAAACCTTCCGGCATTACTACTTTAAGCGTGTACTTATACCATTCAGGCAAAAAGCGTACACCATTATTGATTCCAAAATCAACCCAACTTACCTGTACAGTAAGCTCAAACTCCTCTCCTATCGCTACACTTTCTTTAGAAGCAACTATTGTAAACATAAAAGGATCTGGTCCTACTAGATGACCTAATTGAGTGTTTAGTGGTTTCGGTGTAATTGTTTTTAGGGGCAATGAAGCAAGGAATGTATTTGCATAGCCTCTTTTATCTTCATTTTTAACCGAGAGCTCTCTTCTTTTATTTTTATTACTCTTTCCCTTTAACTTATTATCTATTCCTACTTTATCTCTCATTACATCAATAGGAAGGGTATTAGATAAATACCTTGACTTTGATTGAAAGCTAAAGATAAGTAGAATTATAAGGCATAAAGACCCAATGTAGAATTGTTTCATATTATTATTAGGTGGCAGTAAAAATTAAATGGTGTTAACAAAAATATCTAATAAAAAACTTAATATAATTTGATATTACAAAT